>JBEIPP010000068.1:0-15564 GCA_040376995.1 Flavobacteriales bacterium | reverse complement strand
GTAAATTGTTATCTAACTCTTTTATTCCATCATAATCATGATCTAACATAATACTATCTTCTTCTTCAATAGCAACAGCATCTGTTAAACTCATTATAATTTTAGACTCTACTTTCTTAGCTTTAGTAGCAGTTTCAACAGTAGTTTGAGTTTTAACTAAAAAATTAAATTGATAAATAATTAAACCAAGAACAATTAATTCAATTAATACTATAGCTACCATAAAGTAGAATGTGAATTGATCTAATCCTCCTATTCTTCCATCATCTACTTTTACAACTGCAACCACTTTCTCTTGCGACATCATCGCAAATGATGACAATAATAAAAGCACGGTGGTTACATTTCTCATTGAGGAAGAATTATCATCTTTTTGATTAGAGTATTTAGTAGTTAAATAATCGCTATCAGCAATATTTTTGAATACACTACTAAACGCTACAATTACAATAGCTAAAACAATAATGGTAACTAACAGTGTTAAGAATAACACATTTGTAAAATAAGATGTACTTTCTTTGGTTGTTTGTTCCTGACAAAAACCCACTGCCGGAATTAACATTGCAACGGCAAGTGATTTCAATTTATTAAAATTATTCATAAGCATAGATTAATTAGTTTCGTTATCGTTGATTGGAAGGTTGCTCAATTTCTCGAAATGTTTTTTATTTCCTTTAATTACATAAAAAGTAACTAAACCAAAAAACACAACAAATATTATTAATGAGATGAGTGGATAAATCCCGATTCCGGTGATACTTTCCAAATAGTTTTTAAATTTCATTTTAATACGTTTAAATATTTATAAATTATTTTTGCGCTTTTAAACCTTCCGATTTAATATCTTTTCCTAAACGTTGTAAGTAAGAAATTAAAGCAACAATTTCTCTATCTGGCAAAGTTTCAATACCATCTTTTTTAAGATTAGCCGTAATTTCTTTTGCTTGAGTTTCCATATCTTTGATAGCAATTTTATCATAACCTTCAGGATAAGGAACACCTAAACGTTGCATCGCTTTTATCTTAGATATCGTTGAATTTGCATCTAATTGATCTTCTAACAACCAAGGATACTGAGGCATAACAGAACCTGGCGACATTGATGTTGGATCCATCATGTGATTATAATGCCAGCTATCAGGATATTTACCACCTAAACGAGCTAAATCTGGTCCGGTACGTTTAGAACCCCATTGGAATGGATGATCATATACAAACTCTCCTGCTTTTGAATATTCACCATAACGAGCTGTCTCGCTTCTAAAAGGACGAACCATTTGTGAGTGACAAGTATAACATCCTTCACGAATATAAATATCTCTACCTTGTAATTCTAATGGAGTGTATGGCTTAACGCTAACAATAGTTGGAATATTTGATTTAACCAAGAAAACTGGAACAAACTCTATTAAACCACCAATCGCTACAACTACTAAACTTACAATCATTAATTGAATTGGTTTACGCTCAATCCAACGGTGCCAGTGATCTTTAGAATGCGATTGATATTCTCCAACTAATGCAGGAGCTTGATCCTCTTCAATTTCTAAGAAAGTACCTACTTTAATAGTTTTAATTAAATTATATGTCATTAAGATAGCACCTACTAAGAACAATGCGCCTCCAACAGAACGGGCAACATAAAATGGAATCATTTTAGTAACTGTATCCATGAACTGCCATTTTAATTGACCTTCTGGCGTGAAATCTTTCCACATAGATGATTGCATGAAACCTGCCCAATACATTGGAACTGCATATAATACAATACCTAAAGTTCCAATCCAAAAATGCATGTTTGCTAATTTCTCAGAGTATAGTTTTGTTTGGAATAATCTTGGTATTAACCAATACAAGATACCAAATGTCATAAATCCATTCCATCCTAATGCGCCAACGTGAACGTGAGCAACAATCCAATCAGTATAATGCGCAATCGCGTTTACATTCTTTAAAGATAACATTGGACCTTCGAAAGTAGCCATACCATAAGCCGTTACAGCAACTACTAAGAATTTTAAACCTACGTTATCACGAACTCTATCCCAAGCACCACGAAGTGTTAATAAACCATTAATCATACCGCCCCAAGATGGAGCAATTAACATCACAGAGAAAACAACACCTAAAGATTGTGCCCAATCAGGAACAGAAGTATATAATAAATGGTGAGGACCAGCCCAGATGTATAAGAAAATTAATGCCCAAAAGTGGATAATAGATAAACGGTATGAATAAACTGGACGTTGAGCAATTTTAGGTAAGAAATAATACATTAAACCTAAATACGGAGTCGTTAAGAAAAACGCTACGGCATTATGTCCATACCACCATTGTACTAAAGCGTCTTGAACACCAGCATACCAAGAGTATGATTTCCAAAAAGAAACTGGAATTTCAATAGAGTTAACAATGTGTAACATCGCCACAGTAACAAACGTTGCAATATAGAACCAAATAGCTACATATAAATGACGCTCACGACGACGAATAATTGTACCGAACATATTCCAGCCAAATACAACCCAAACCAAAGTAATTAAAATATCAATTGGCCACTCTAATTCAGCATATTCTTTACCTGTTGTTTTACCTAACACTAATGTTAAGGCAGCCAACACAATAATTAATTGCCAACCCCAGAAGTGAATTTTGCTTAATAAATCACTAAACATACGAGCCTTTAATAAACGTTGTAACGAATAATAAACACCCATAAAAATACCATTACCAACAAAAGCAAAAATAACTGCATTAGTATGCAACGGACGTAATCGACCAAAAGTCGTATATGGCAAATTAAGATTAGCTGAAGGTAAATACAATTGAATAGCAGCTATTAAACCTACTAACATACCTACCAACCCCCAAAGAATGGTTGCATAGGCAAACATCTTTACTGTTTTGTTGTCGTACTGAAATTTTTGTAGTTCCATATTATTTTGTTTTTTTGGTTTTATTATTTGTTTCTTGTTTGTTTTCTTGAATTGTAGTGTTGTCGAACAACATTCTTACTGATGGTGTGTAATCATCTTCATATTGATTACTCCTTACCGACCAAATAAAGGCTATCAAAAACCCTATTGCTAGTAATAAACTTGCTCCTATCATGATGAAAATTGCGCTCATATCGGCCGTAAAATTAGCTTAGTTAACATTTTTTATAACTGACTATTATCATTACTAATAATGACTTTTATCAGGATTCAATTTTTTTAGTTTGATCTCATAAAATGAGCTTAATCCTGTAGTAAGTAAAACAATACTTATTGAGCTGATTGGCATTAAGATAGCAGCAATAACAGGCTCTAAATCGCCTTGTACAGCAAAAAACAATCCGATAAAATTATACAGGATAGATAAAACAAAACTTGCAAATATGATAGTTTTTTGTCGTCTACAATAATTCACTAATTCTTTTAAAAGTGTGAAGTTTTTGCCAGATAAAACAGCATCACATGCTGGAGAGAAATTATTAGTATCATCACTGATAGCAATACCAACATCACTTTGTTTTAAAGCGCCAGCATCGTTTAATCCATCTCCAATCATTAAAACTCTTTTATTATGGTTTTGAAGGTATTTAATGAAGTTTAATTTATCTTCTGGTTTTTGCTCAAATAACATCTCTGATTTACTACCAAAAATATTTTTTAAGAACCCTTCTTCTGAAGCATTATCTCCTGATAAAATTTTTAAATCAAATTGCGAGCCTAGAGATGAAACAATATTTCCTAACCCCTCTCTGTAAGCATTTTTTACAATAAAATATCCTACAAATTCTTCATCAATACTTACATACACTCTACTTCCAGAAACTAATTGATGAGCGTCTTTTCCTAATACAAATTCCGAAGAACCCATTTTCACAAAATGTTCATTGATAGTAGCAGAAGTACCAAATCCTTTAAACTCTTTATAATTCTTTACTAGTAGCATTTTAGTAAAAGGAAGAAAAGAAACAACACTCTTACTTAACGGATGATTTGACTGATTTGCCAACGTGCGGATTAACTGAGATTGATTAGAAGATAACTCAGCTCCTTGAAAAGAAATTTCTGATTTTCCTTGTTCTGTAATTGTACCAGTTTTATCAAAAACGATAGTATCAATTTCTGACATTTGCTCAATCACCGAAGCATTTTTTACATATAATTTGTATTTATTTAAAATACGAATCATGTTGCCATTTGTAAACGTTGCACTCAATAATAACGCACAAGGACAAGCCACAATTAATACCGCTGTAACTGCACCCCAAATTTTAGACGAATCATTTATTGACCAATAAATAGCCGCTGTAATAGCCACTGAAAATAATGCATAAGTAAAATAACGACTGACTCTGTGAATAAAAGATGCTTTAACTTCTTCTTTATTTTCTTTAAACGCTTCGTTATTCCATAATTGGGTTAAGTAACTTTGAGAAACTTCTTTTACGACTTCTAGTTCAATGGCGCCAGAAGTTTGTTTGCCACCAGCATAAACAATTTCTCCAATAGATTTTTCAACAGGTAAAGATTCGCCAGTTACGAAACTATAGTCAATCGTTGCTTTTCCTAAAAATAAAATAGCATCTGCTGGAACGATTTCATCATTATGAATTTTAATTCTATCTCCCACTTTTAATTCAGAAACTGAAATTTGTTTTTCTATTCCATCCGTATTAATGACACTAACACCTAATGGGAAATAGGATTTAAAATCTCTATCAAATGAAATGGTTTGATATGTTCTGTTTTGGAAATAACGACCAATCAACATAAAAAATACGATTCCACTCATCGAATCTAAATAACCCGCACCAGTTCCAGATAAAATCTCATATAAACTTCTTCCAAACGTTATAAGAACAGCTAAGGCTATTGGAGCATCAATATTTAAAAACCTTTGACGTAAGCCTTTATATCCAGAAACAAAAAACTCTGAGGCTGAATAAAAAAATACAGGCAGAGATAACGCTAAATTCAAATAACTAAACCATGTTTCTAAACCAATATCATCTGATTTTCCTAACGAAAAATATTCAGGAAAACTTAGCATCATAATATTACCAAAGCAAAAGCCAGCAATTCCTATTTTAACTATAGTAGTTGTATCGTATTTTTTTATTTTACTAGAGCTTACATCATTTAAACTAATGTGTGGCTCATAACCAATGATAGTGAGATCTTCGGCAACTTTCTTTAAAGAAGTTTCGTGATAATTATAAATAACTGTCACTTCTTTTTTCACAAAGTTTACTTGAGATTTAATAATTCCTGAATCTATTTTATCTAAATGCTCTAAAATCCATATACAAGAAGCGCAATGCATTTGAGGCAAATAAAAAATCACATGTTGATGAGTATCGTCTTGAAAATGAGTTAATTTTTGAATAATTTGAACATCATCTAAAAAATCAAATTTTCCTTTTCTAACTTCTTGTTTTTGATTAATACCAGGGTTGTGTTCTAAATCATAATAAGAACATAAATCGCTTTTATTAATAATTTCATAAACTGTTTGACATCCTCTGCAGCAAAATTCTTTATCTTCAATGTGATAATGATGCTCTATAACGTCCTCACCGCAGTGATAACAAGTTGTTTTGGTTTCAGATTTTTCTATAACTTTCACGGTACAAACTTAAAACCAGATGTTTTTAATAAAACTGATAATTATCAGTTATTAAATTGATAAAGGTCAAATTGAAAAGAAACTAAATGATTGAACTTTAATAAAGATTTTAAATTATGATTTACATGAATCCAATAGAGAATTTACATTACGCCATTGGTCAACTAGCTTTTGCAGTTGCTTTTACAGATGGTAAAATACAAAAACAAGAAAGCGAGAACTTTCATAAAATTGTTGCGGAAGAACTAAGTAATAAATCTTACGATTTTGATGTTTCTGATATTATTTTTCAAGTCATGGAAAAAGATAAAATGGATTCGAAAACAGTATATGAATGGGCTATAAAAGAAATAAAAACAAATAGTCATTATTTGAGTCCAGAATTAAAAGAAAAATTTATAACAGTAATGAAAAAAATTGCAGGAGCTTTTCCTCCTATCACTAATGAAGAATCCGATATTATTAATAGATTTAAAAAAGACATAGAAAATATAAATGGCGACCCTGCCTACTATTTAGCATAAAAAAAGTCCCCACCAACTATACTGGCGGGGACTTTTTTTATGCTTTAAAATCTATTTCTAACTATGAATAGTTAAAACAGGAATAGGACTATTAAATGCAACTTCTTTGGTTGTACTTGGATAAATTAAATTATGTAAAAAGGAATGTTTCTTTTGTTCTAAAACAATAACATCAACGTTATGCGTTTTGATAAAATCTAATAAGGCAACACTAGGTTTATCCTCAGATAAAATAAAAGTCTTATGGCTTGTTTGTTCTAATTTTTGTTCAACATACAAATCTGTTTCAGATTCCATTTCATTAATTAAATGATTATTTGGTATAACATGTAAAACACTTAAACTAGCGCCAAACATAGATGCGATATTTTTAATTTGAATTAAACCTATTTGTTCTGTAATATGCGAATCATATTCGCATCCGTAAGCAATACTTTTTATATTTTTATACTCATAACCTTTTGGGATTATAAATACAGGAATATTGCTTTCTCTAGAAAGCGAAACTGCATTGCTTCCAAACAATACTTTGCCAACAGCAGTGTCGTGTCCAGTGATCCCCATCACTACTAAATCAATATTTTTACTAGAGATATAATTTAACATCACATTATTCAAATCACCTACCTCAGAATAATATTCCACTTCTCCTATCAATACATTATTTTTTTTTAATAAATCTGCTTTCTCTTTTAACGCAATTTGACTTTCAGTAATACTATCATTAACAGTATAGGCTACCATATTGTACTCGTTATTATAAACAGGTATAGCAGTTACATGAAGTAAAATAATATTTGAGGATAGGCTATTTGCCAAGTTAACAGCATAAAGCAAAGCATTATCCGAAGTTTCAGAGAAATCTATAGGCACTAAAATAGTATTCATCATATTAATTTTACACAAACCTAGTTAAAAAAAAGTGACAGAAGTATTAATCTTTGTCATCTATTATTATGACATATATCACTTAAACAGTACTTAAATTTATTACATTTGTTTTTATGCAAGTTAAATTTATTGGGGCAACAGAAACTGTAACTGGGAGTAAGCATTTGATTACGACTGACAAAGGATTTAATGTTTTATTAGACTGTGGTTTATATCAAGGAATGGGGAAAGAAACTGATTTTTTAAATCGCCATTTGGGATTAAACCCCTCCGAAATAGATGTTCTTATTTTATCTCATGCTCATATTGACCATTCAGGAAACATACCCTATTTAGTGAGTCAAGGCTTTTTAGGTTCAATTTATTGCACACCGCAAACATTAGAAGTGGTAGAAGTTTTGTTAAAAGACAGTGCTAAAATTCATGAATACGATATAGAGTATGTTAACAAAAAAAGGGAACAAAGAGGAGAAGATCCTTTGGAACCTTTATATACTTCAAAAGATGTAGATAGATGTTTAAAACATTTTAAAACAGTGCCCTATCATGCAGATTTTCATTTAAACGAAGAAGTCTCTTTTAATTTTACCGATGCAGGACATATATTAGGAAGTGCTTGTATCAATTTAACTTTAAAGCATCAAGATCATAAAATTACACATTTAACATTTACTGGAGATGTAGGGAAGTATAATGACATGCTTTTAAAGGATCCTGAGTGTTTTCCTCAAGCCGATTATATTATTTGCGAATCAACTTACGGAGATAGATTACATGAATTAGATATTGATGCTGAATTACATTTATTAAATGTGGTTAGAAAAACTTGTATAGAAAAAAAGGCAAATTAATCATTCCAGCCTTTAGTTTAGGGCGAACTCAAGAAATAGTTTACATTTTAGATAAATTAAAAAACAAAAAACTTTTACCTAATATCAAAGTATATGTAGATAGTCCTTTATCAACTAATATTACAGATATCATGAGAGAGAATGTTGATTGTTTTAATCAAAGACTTCAAGAATATATAAAAACGGATGCTGACCCTTTTGGTTTTAGTAATTTAAAATACATTCGAGAAAAGGAAGAATCAATAGCGCTAAATACAAGCGAAGAGCCTTGCATCATCATCTCTGCATCAGGAATGATGGATGCGGGACGAATAAAACACCATTTAGCAAACAATATCTCTGATTTAAAAAACACTATTTTGGTGGTTGGCTATTGTACTCCAAACTCATTGGGGGGTAAAATTAAGTCAGGAGAAAAAGAAGTGAAAATTTTCGGAAAGTTTTATGACGTTAATGCGGAAGTGGAAGTGATTGATTCATATAGTGCTCATGCCGATTATGCAGAACTGATTAAATTTCTATCTTGTCAAGATAAATCAAAAATTAAAAAAATCTTCTTAGTGCATGGCGATTTAGACGCAAAGGTATCTTTTAAAGAAAAATTAATGACTGAAGGATACAAGGAAATTATCATTCCCAATAAAACAGAAATCTTTACCCTAGATTAACAATAAAACGCAACATCCTTAAAATCAAAAAATTAACATATTCACCTAAAAACTGATTATTCTCAAGTCAAAAACTGACAAATGTCAGTTTTTGTTAAGAACTCTCCTATACCTTTGGTAGTTGTTTTTATAAAAATCGATACCTTGGGAAAAACAAATTCACTTATCATGGAAAGCTTAAACGCTTTATTTGAATATACTACCGAAGGTATTATTATTGCTAATCAATCTGGTACAATTATTCGTGCAAATCCAAGTTCCGAAAAATTATTCGGGTATGATTCCGGCGAATTACTCAATCAAAATATTGACATATTAGTTCCCAATAAATTTTCACATTCTCACGGAAAACATCGTGAAAATTATAATAAAAACCCTCATCCTCGTTCAATGGGTAAAGGATTAGATTTATTTGGGAAGAAAAAAAATGGAATTGAGTTTCCTGTTGAAATAAGTTTAAGTCATTATAAAACAAATGACGAAATGTTTGTGATCGCATTTATTATTGATAGAACAGAAAGAAAAGAAGCGGAAGAGAGAATAAAAAGGGTAAATGCAGAACTTGAATTAAAAGTTGAGGAGCGTACAAAAATATTAAAAGAAACGCTTCATGAATTGGAAGCATCTAAAGATGAGTTAAGTGCCGCTTTAGAAAAAGAAAAAGAGTTAAATGACATGAAGTCTCGTTTTGTAACAATGGCTTCTCATGAATTTAGAACACCTTTAAGCACAATTCTTTCATCGGCCTCATTAATTGGGAAATACAAAAATACTGAAGAAGAAGAAAAACGACATAAACATGTTGATAGAATTAAATCAGCTGTAACTAATATGACATTAATTTTAAATGACTTTTTATCTGCTGGAAAATTAGAAGAAGGTAAAATAAGTGTCAATCTAGTCTCTATTGACATTCCTTCATATATTAATGAAAGTTTAAATGAGTTAAGTAATTTTTTAAAACCTGGTCAGATAGTTAATTATAGCCATCAAGGAGATGAACATTTTGTTTGCGATAAACAGTTTTTAAAAAATATGATCATCAACTTGGTTTCTAACGCAAGTAAATTTTCTAACGAAAATAAAAGTATTGAAATAAATACTATCAATTCAAATAACGAACTTCAGTTAATTGTAAAAGATAATGGAATGGGAATTCCTGCTGATGAACAAAAGAATTTATTTGAAAGATTTTTTAGGGCTAAAAACGCTTTAAATGTTCAAGGCACTGGATTAGGACTAAGCATTGTTGCTAAATACGTAGAGGTCTTAAAAGGCACAATCAAATTTGAAAGCGAATTAAATATAGGGACTACATTTTACATAAAATTACCATTACAAGATGAAAACAATTCTTTTAATTGAAGATAATACTGAGGTACGAGAAAACACCTCAGAGATTTTGGAACTAGCAAACTACAAAGTTTTGCAAGCCGAAAATGGAAAAGTTGGTATTGAAATTGCCAATGAAAATAATATCGATTTAATTATTTGTGACATCATGATGCCTGTTCTAGATGGATATGGTGTAATTCACTTATTAAGTAAAAATCCAAAAACTGCTAGCATTCCATTTATATTTTTAACGGCAAAATCAGAAAGAGGTGATTTTAGAAAAGGTATGGAAATGGGGGCTGATGATTATATCACCAAGCCGTTTGATGATATTGAATTATTAAAAGCAGTTGAAAGCAGATTAAAAAAAACCGAATTATTAAAAGCCGATTATTCGAGAGATGAAGCTGGAATAAATACTTTTTTAGATGAAGCTAAATCATTAGAAGAATTAAAACACTTAAGCGATTCAGCTAAGGTGAAAAATTACAAAAAGAAAGAGTTAATTTATACCGAAGGAAACAATCCTAACTATTTATACTTATTACAAAAAGGTAAAGTAAAATCTTTCAGAGCTCACGAATACGGTAAAGAACTAATCATTTCGTTGCACAAAGAAGGTGATTTTTTTGGATACACTGCTCTATTAGATGAAACTGCTTACAATGAAAGTGCAGAAGCACTAGAAGACTCAAGTATTGTATTAATTCCTAAAGAAGATTTTTATGCCTTATTAAATAATAATCACGGTGTAATGAAACGCTTTGTAAGATTATTATCGAATGAAATTCAAGAGAAAGAAGAACAATTATTAAAAATGGCCTACAGCAGCGTTAAAAAACGTGTGGCCGAAGCACTACTTAAACTTCAAAAAAATTATCAGCAAAATGCTAAAGATAGTTTCAGTATTTCTATTTCTCGTGAAGATTTAGCAAATATTGTTGGAACAGCTACAGAATCGTTAATTAGAACACTAAGTGATTTTAAACAAGAAGGTTTAGTAGAAATTAAAGGCAGTAATATTTCTATAGTTGATACTAAAAAGTTTGAAGCTTATATCAAAAAATATTTCTAGTATTTAGAATATCTTCAACACAAAGACCGAATTTATACAAATGATATTTATTGTTTATTTGCATTCAAATTCTCCAATCCAAAGTGAACGTTATCAATTCTTTGCATGACTAACACTTTTACAAGTGTATTTCAGACATAATCAGTGAGGTGTGTCGGGCAGCTCAATTAAGCGGTATTTTTATATTTTATTATCTGAATTTTTACTTTTTAGTAGCTTTATATTCTTTTTCCATCTGTTTCACAATATCTCTCACCTGCTCTGTTCCTATACGTTTAGCTTTTATTTTTTTGCCTTTATCAAGCATATAAATCACTGGTGTTGAATAAATATCAAACTTCTCCTTAATATTATTTATATGAACTCCATCATATATATTCATCCAATCTAATTTATTTTCAATTATATATTTACGCCATTTATCGTAATCATGTTGGGTGTACACGCTAAATACTTTAATATCATATCCTTCTTTTTTTAAAGCATGATATTCGGTTAATAATTTTGGTATTTCAGTTTTACAATGTCCACAATCAACATCCCAAAATACTAAAACTAAATATTCAGCTTTTACTCCATATAATGAAACAAATGTTTGTGCTAAATTTTGTGCATTATCATAATATAACTTAGTTGCTCCTGCACTGGTTTTAACTGTATCAAAACCCATTTTTGCAATTTGTTTGCGACCAATAGTATCAATCATTAATAAATCAGGAGATTGACTGCCTAACAATAAAGGTTTTAAAATATCTCCTCGCTCTTTAATTTTTTCGATAGTTTTTTCATCATATACTTCTTTAGCCATTCCAGTTCTAATATATTTATCAATAACGTGAACAAACACTTTATCAAAACCCATTAATTTTGAAGATTCTGAAGTATAAAGAAAATGAGCGATTAATAATTTTTGCATCATAGTTCCTGCTTTAGTTTTAGCCATCACTCTATCTATTTCTAAACTAATTGTATCAGGATGCTGAACTATAACATTGTTGAAGTATTTTTTCAATCTATCAGCAAAAAAAGGTGTACGCATAATTCCATCATCCTGAAAATTAACGCCATCCCAAAAATGATTTTTATAATAATTATAATTATACAAACTATCCGGTCGGCCGTTTGATGCTTTTGGAATTTCTTTTGCTTCTTTTTCTATCTTTAAATTTATCACATCGCCCACAAAAGTGCCTTTATGTTGTTCTAAAAATGTTTTTTCAAAAGCCATAACAATTTCATTTAACACTTTTCCTTTCTCCATCATAAAAGCTGATGAATCTTTAGAATTCATTCCTTTGGTTTTATTTTTTATATCAACATACTCTTTATTTTTTGCTGTAATAAATTTTATGTAGTTAAAAAAATCATCATTTTCTTTATGAGAAGTACATTTTAAATTTTTCACCAAATCAGCAGTATCGGTACTCATTACCATTTTTTGATTAGCATCGCTCACGAAAAAATCAAAGTATCTTGCTTTGTCTTGACTTACTATATAGTAAACTCCTTTTTCAAGTGTATTTTTGCCTTTAAAAACAACTTGGCCTTTAACTACCTTTTTGCACGTATCGGCCAAATACGACTTATCAAATTGATAAAATGCTAAGTACATCACAGTATCTTTACAATTTTTAAAATTGATTCGAATATCATGACCTTGATTTGCTTGAGCGTATGTATTTGTTATAAAAGATAACAAACTAAAACTAAATAATAATTTCTTCATAGGATAAAAATAGTATTCAAAAATAAGAATTTAATTGAATTGTTTGATTTCAAATTTAAGTCCAATAAATGATTTGATTTATTTAAAATTTGTTAAATGAGTGAGATAGAGGATAATGGTATTGACAAATGATTAGCGGCTAGTAGCCTGAATAAAATTTTAATCAATTGATTTTTTATTATAAATAGTATATCCAAAATGGAAGAAAAAAGAAAAACTATTGTCGTTTTTATCATAATAATTAACACCAATACTTAGCGGTCCAATAGGCGAATGATATACTAAAGCACCCATTCCTAAAAAATGTCTATATAAAAATGGAGTACTGTATGTAGCCTTTTTATCTGATGTTTTTAAAATAGATAACACAGGTTGGTATAAATACGCTTCAAATCTCACATCAATATTATTATAAGGTGTTGCAATAACTTTTAAGCCACCCGCCATATATTGATGCGCTCTATAATCATCAATAAATAAAGTTTGACTTTCGGGAATTGGATTAAAAGAGGGCGCAGATAAAATGGAAGCCGAATAATTCCTAAAAAAGTCTTGGGAAGAATAAACACCTTCGGCAAAAACTCCAATTTTAAAGAATTTTAATGGTTTAATATATTTATCAATGGTAATTTTAAGATTAAACCAATCGTGACCAGGTCCTGAAATTTTAGAAACCGTATCTAATGAGGTTGATCCGGGGTAGTAATTTTCAGTACCACTCACAAATTTAGCTCTCACAAAAAGATTGGTTCCTTCAGAAGCGTATTGCTTCCTGTTAAGTGTATTAATTTGATATGACAATTGCCCGTATCCAAAGTCAAACAAACTCACATCACTGGTATCCGATCTAGTAAATTGTTCAACTTGATAATATTTATTTCTCCATTCACTAAAGCCGCCAGTAGCAATAATTTTACCAATATTACCAACGGCGGCTCCAATATTTAACTCACCAAAAATATCTTCTTGGACCAAATAAGATGGTTTTCCAAAATCATAAAATAGAGCGCTACTTTTATAAAAATCCCACCTAGAAAGTGTAAATGAAGGCTCAATATAAAAAGGAATTTTTGTTGGAAATTCAAACCTTACTTTGGTAAATGTACTTGAATTTAATTTCCCCAAATAACCATTAATATAGGCTGAAAATCCAATTCTACCAATATAATTATATTGAGCCGCTAAAAAGAAATTACTAATTGGTCTATTAGATAAATTACCTCCAATGTCAAAAAATAAAGGTTTGTCTTTTTTAGTGTTTAATGTTAAGGTATATTTTCCGGATACAGTATCTAATTTTGTGATAGGATACGCAGATTTAATTTTTTCATCTGCCATAAGCCTAAAATATTGGCGTTTAAGCTGCTTTGACGAAAACGTGTCGCGCTTGTTGGTTATGCTTTTCATTACAAATTTTTGCATTTTAACATCAACACCTTTTACAACAACCTTATTGTAAATCATACGAGTAGAGGTAATTTTTTCTTTAAAAGCTTTTCGTTTTTGTGCCAACTGAAGTGTATTTTCGTAATTAAAAATATGCGCTTTAATTTCTGGCATTCTTCTCATGGTTGCAACATATCCACTATCTATTAATCTTTGTGCTGATTCAAAATTAAAAACACTCACATCTGCCCAAGGCTGAATAATAATCCCGTTTTCACAAACTGGATTAAAATTACTTTTACTCATAAGCATATTTCGCAACTGTAAGTACAAATTATCATCACTTGGTAGTTGCGAGTTTTCGGTAACTGAACTCCCAATAATAAAATCGGGATACATCTCCTCATACATCACATCCGAAGGGAAATTATTATACAATCCACCATCAAATAATAAAGCACTATCAATAGATATTGGTCGGATATAAAAAGGATAACTCATCGAAGCTCTGATGGACGATGGCAAATCACCATCTCTAAAAACAACACTTCTCTTTTTCTCAATGTCAGAAGCTACGCATCTAAATGGTATCATTAAACTATCAAAATTATATCTAGACGCTGCATTTGCTGGAGCAAAAGTTTCCATTAAATAAAAATCAATAGGAACTGAATTAATTAGGTTTGTGGCCAGATTACTAATAAGAGAGTTATTTAAATTCAATTTTAGTGTTCTCCAAGAAGCATAATCATCTCGTTTTCTAACAAAATATCCAAATTTTGCCGACATTTCTCCTCTTGTAAGGTTAGAAAAGGACTGATCCTTAACCATTTGTTCAATTTCAAAGGGCGAATACCCAGAAGCATAAAGTCCGCCAATAATACTTCCTATAGACGTTCCAGAGATGCAATTTACGGGGATATTATTTTCTTCAAGAGCTTTTAAAACCCCTATATGAGCTATGCCACTAGCGCCGCCTCCACTCATTACAAGACCTACCTTCTGTGCACTGGCTTTATGTACATGAAAAAACATCCAAATACACAAAACGGAATTTACAAAAACAATTATTTTACGTCTAAATCTCAATCATTACAAATTTACCTTAAAATTTTAATGCGTCACATATTCTTTAAATTTCACCAAAAAATATTTTATATACTGAAATATTTTATTTACTTAGCAGATTATAGAACCTGCCCTTAAATTGTGTTAAAATATATAACTAAAAAAATATTGTACGGTATTCTCGTTTTATACGGAGTTATTACTGTTATATTCTTTTTATTTAATGTATTACCTGGCGATCCAGCTACTATTATGCTTGGACAAAGAGCAAATAAAGAAGCTATAGAGGCTATACATAAAGATTTAGGAACGGATAGGCCCATAATGGAACAATATGCCTTGTATTTAAATGATTTATCCCCAATTTCAATTCACAATAACACTAATAATCAAAGTATCTGGTTTTTAAATCCAGATAAAT
>JBEIPP010000093.1:0-12901 GCA_040376995.1 Flavobacteriales bacterium | reverse complement strand
TAACAGTTAAAGAAAAAGGAATTGCTCCTTTAGAAGACGTAAAAGATGATGTAACTGCTAAAGCAATTCGTGATAAAAAAGCGGAAACATTTATTAAAGAATTTGAAACAAAAGCTGGCGCATCTAAATCAATCGATGATATCGCTTCTAAAATGGGTTTAACTGCCGAAAAAGCAGATAACTTAACTTTCTCTGCTTATAATGTTGCAGCAATAGGAAGAGAAGATGCTTTAATTGGAACTGCTACAGCTATGAAAACAGGGTTAACAAGCAAAGCTATCAAAGGTGATAATGGAGTTTTTGTTGTAAGCGTAGCATCAGTAACAGAAGCTGTTTTACCAAAAGACTTTAAAGGCAAACAGTTAGAAATTGAAAGAATGAATGGTGGAAGAGTTGATTACGAAATGTTTGATGCTTTAAAAGAAAAAGCAAACATCGAAGATCATAGAGGAAAGTTTGATTTCTAAAAAACAATATATTTACAAAGCCCGTTTGATAAAACAAACGGGCTTTTTTATTTATAGCTATTATCTTCGAAAGTATGGATATAACAAGTTTATATAACGAATACGGAATTGCAACTATCATATTATTGGCGCTATCTGCATTTACTGCTGGTTTTATTGATGCCGTTGTTGGTGGCGGCGGATTAATCCAAACTCCTTTTTTATTAATTACATTTTCCAAAATACCCTTGCCTATTTTGTTTGGAACTAATAAAATTGCAGCCTTAGCTGGAACATCCATTGCTGCATTTAAGTATGCTAAAAAAATCACATTTAATTATAAGTTGCTTTTTGTGATAGCTCTTAGTTGTTTTATCTCGTCATATTTAGGAGCACAAATTATTAATCATATTGATAGTAATCTATTAAAGCCTCTTATTCTCGTCATACTCATTGTTATCGCTATTTACACCTTCATTAAAAAAGACTTAGGTGCTATTGAAACAAAAGAACTGCCTCTTAATAAGCAAATGCTATATGGTTCATCTATTGGGTTCATTGTTGGATTTTATGACGGCTTTTTTGGTCCAGGTACCGGTAGTTTTTTTGTATTAGGATTTGTTGTTGCTTTAGGTTTTGAGTTTGTAAAAGCATCTGCTTATGCAAAAATTGTAAATTGTATTACTAATATTTCTGCATTAATTGTTTTTATAAATCACGGGCACTATATTTTACATTTGGCTATTTTACTAGCGGTTTTCAATATTGTTGGGAGTTTTATTGGCAGCCATTTAGCACTTAGAAAAGGAAATGGTTTTGTGCGCATCATCTTTTTAGTCATTGTATCACTGATGATTTTAAAATATGGGTATGATGTATTGAAGGTTTATTTTTAATTTACCGTCATTGCGAACGAAGTGAAGCAATCTCATATATAGTTAAGCATTGTTTTAGATTGCTTCGGGTACCCCCCTCGTAATGGCGAAACAAAATGCTACAATCCGTAGCAAGCACTTGCTATAAAATTTCTCAACTTTAAATTATATATTATTATGATGAAGAGAGCCGAATTATTACAAATTCCTGACGAACTAGTCATGAACAAAATTTATGTGATTAGAAACCAAAAAGTAATGCTAGATAGAGATTTGGCAGAATTATATGGAGTAGAAACGAAAGTTTTAAAACAAGCGGTAAAGAGAAATTTAGGACGTTTTCCTGAAGATTTTATGTTTGAATTAACCGAAATAGAGTTAAATAATTGGAGGTCACAATTTGTGACCTCCAATTCTGACAAAATGGGTTTAAGATATCTGCCCTTTGCTTTTACAGAACAAGGTGTGGCTATGCTTTCGAGTGTACTAAAAAGCGAAAAGGCTATTTCTGTTAATATTCAGATCATTCGGATATTTACAAGAATACGACAAATGTTAAGTGACAATACCGAACTTCGTTTAGGAATTGAAGAACTAAGAAAGAAAACAGATAATAACACAAAAAATATTGAAGTAGTTTTTCAATACCTAGACGAACTATTAGACAAGAAAGAGAACGAAAAACCAAGAACACTAATCGGGTATAAAACACCTAAAAAATAAAAAAACCGACAGGTATTAAAAACCTGTCGGGTGTATAAAGGAGATAAAATATTTTTTAAGCCTCAACCTCCGTTACAATACTTGGGAATATACGAACGTTGTTGTTCTCTTCTCTTCTGAATTGATACGTGTATTTGTAATGCGCTTCTAATCCTGATTTATTTGGTAAACCATTAATCATCATAATGTTTCTGTTTTTCGCAAAACGTAATAACTCACGTAAGTAATGCGCCGAAATTTGACCTACCTCATCAATAATACAATGTACTTTAAAATCAGTACTTCCACGGTGAGAAGATTCTTTAATAAATACATGTAATAACGTAATATAGATAATGGCTTTTACTAAGATATCCGTTCCAGTACTACCAATACTATCAATTTTGTGAGTCCAGCCAGTTTCGTTTAAGCCCTCTTTAATATTAAATTTCAATTCAAATAAATCTTGTAAACGAATTTCTTCTTGTTCTTGCTCTTTAATAGCTGTACGTAATTGATCTAATAATTTAACAGCACGGTTACTAATCTCACGATTTTTATGAGTTGCAAAATCAGTATTAAATAATCCTTCGTTATATACTAAACCATTTTCTTCTCGGAACTCTTGAATACGTTTTAATAATTTGTAAACTTTATTATCAGAATCTTCTAAACGAATTTTAATGAACTCAATTAATTTAGATTCTTCAAACTCTGCTTTCTTAAAATCTTCGGCAATTAAAGTGATGATGTGTTGGATTTTATCTTTTTGCCCACTTAACTCACGAACCTTAGTTGCAATACTATCTGTTACTAAGCCAATTTGAGTAGCTGTTTCTGCAATAGATAATTCAATTTTATTTTCATTAATGAATGAACGTAAGTTTTGAGCAAAACGTTCGTACTCTCCTTGAGTAGCATCATTACGAATGATAAAATTAAAGTGATTATCTAATCTAAATTTACCTGCAAATTCATTTACGTAACGTTGAAATGCCGTGTACTCTTCATTAAAGTGTGAATCGTTTTTCAATAACTGAGTACACAAATCCATCACGCTGTAATTTGTTTTCTTAGGCTCAGCTCTGTCTATAATATCCGCATATTTATTAAATACAGGCGTTTCGCGGAAATTTTTCGTAAAATAATTAATACCGTTATTGAATTCAATTAACTCCTCTTCAAACGCACGTTTTTGTTTATTCAACTCCATACGTTTTATATTGAACTTGCGAGCTATCTCTTCAATCTCTGCACTTAAATCATTTGCTGATTTCACATACTCATCTTTCTTTTGAATTAAATCAGGAAGCTTATCAAAGATTTCACGCTTATCTTTTAAGTAATCACTTACAATTTGAGAATACTGATCGATTTCTTTTAAAGCTTCTTGTAATTCTTTAATACGAACATCAATCTTTTTAATCTCTTTGCTATCAACACCTTTAGCTTTGAAGTTTGTTTCTTTTTCGTTACTTAATTGAACTTCTTTTTCTTCGTATTCTTTAACTTGATTTTTCTTCTCAACTTCTAATTCAGAAATTTCAGTTTCCTGACGAGATTTTAAATCAGCTAAACGCTCATCATTAAACGCTTTTAATTTATCAAATTGAGTATTAAAATCGTTTAATAAATTATTTTTCTTTTTATTTAAGATGGCTAACTCTTCTTCAATAATATTTAATTTTTGACGGTTGCCAGATAAAGATTGCTCGATTTCTGTGCTTGCGCGTTGCTTCCAGTCTTCTAATTCTAATATTAATTTCTTTTCACGTTTTTCTGCTAACTCTAATGAGTAAGTTAATACTTTTAAATCTTCTTTTAACTCGCCTAATTGCTTACCGTATTTATCAGCAGCCAACATTTTTTCTTCGTTGTTAGCTGTTTGAAATTGAGTCATCGACTCTTCCAAATCTCTGATAATTGCTAGACGTTCATTCTTTTCAAATTGGTAAACTTCTATAGATTTAGATACAACTTGAACATCATCCAATTTTAAAGAAATACCAAATAACGATAATCCTTTATCATCAGTAAGTGTTGGATTTAAATCTGTACGGAATAATAAGTCTTCATTAACAACTTTACCAATCGTATTATGCCAATCTTTTACATTCTTTTCTAAATATCCATATAAGGCATCGTGCTGAACGTTTAATTTTTCTTCAATAGATTTAATCTCCGTTTTAACACGAATAATTTCGTTATTAGTTTTTTGAATTTGATTAGATAACGATAATTTTAATTTGGATTCTAAATTCTCCCACTCTTTTTGATTGGTTTGAACTAAATTTGTTTTAATCGCTAACTCCGATTTGTTTTTATAATTAATGGCTCTTAAATCTGCTAATTCTGTTTCCTGAGCTTTAATTTCAGCTTCGTAAAAACGAGTATTGCGAATTACTTTTTCTTCAGCTTTTAACTCATTAAATTCAATCTGCTTCGCCGTAAATTCTGCATTTAACTCTGTTAGAGCCTCTTCACGTTTTGTTTTAAATTCAGCGTCTTTTTTATTGAATTCGTTTTTTTGTAATAACTGTAACTCGTTATAGTGATTAAAAATTTCACTGGTACGAGAATTAATCTTATTAATATAAGCTGTTTTATCATTTCGTAATTGCTCAATTAAAGATGAATATTTCATCTCAATACTTTGAACATTTGATGTTAATGATTCGTACTCACGGCGCGCAATATTGTAGTCAACTTGTAGTTTATCGCGTTCCGCATTTTTTTCAACAGCTTGCTCAATATTTTTTTCTTTGTACTCCTTTAATTTCTTATTGGCTTCACGAATTGTTCTGTCATAATAACCAATCTCTTCTCTAATATCTTTTTGTTTTTCTTCTAATAAGGTTTTTTGCTCTTCATTAGCTTCTGTTAATTTATCTAACTCTTCTTGCTTCTCTTGAGAGGCTTTAATCACTGCTTCATTTTGAGTTTCAGCATAACGTAAACTACTACCTAACTTATCAGCCATTTCCATTTGTGAACCTTTTAACATGTGCACTTGGTCATACTTTTTATCAATAAACTCAATTAACTGTTGAGACTCCTTTTTCAAGTAAGTTTCAATGTCCGAGTATTTTTCATTGAATTGACGTAATTGACGATCTACCTGCTCTAACTTAATACTACTGTTTTCTGTAGTTAAAGAGTTAGCAATAAAATCTTTAATAAAACGGCTATCAATACTACTCTTAGAACTTAAGAATACGTTTGTAATTGATTTAGGAATATTTTGATATTTCTCGTTTCCTTTTAAGATATGAAATTTAGACAATAATTTATCCGTTTCTGTTCCGTATAAGATATTACGGTAACGCTCAAACGTATCAATTTGTTGAGATACAAAAATTCCACGCTTATCAAAACCAGCTATTACTTCTTTAATTTTAATCGCCTCATCATTTTCGTTAAAAAAATAATCAGGGCTATACTCAGCATCCACAAAACGAAACACCAATTTATTGTGACGATACACAATTACAAAAAATGGTTTGCTCTCTGTTTGAATCTCATAAATTAAATAAGAGTTTTCATATTTAAAATAGTGCTCTTCAAATGGTTTTTGAGAAGCTGAAATACCCAAACCTCTTGTATTAGCGCTATAAAAAAACAAGATAGCACGTTGCAATGAAGTTTTACCAAAGTTATTTGTACCCACAAAGCAAGTATTACCACTTAATTCCAAATCGGTGTACTTAACATTGGCAATGTTAATTTGTACAATTCTATTTAATATTCTGCAATTATTTTCCATGTTTCTCTATTCCCTATCTCTAATTTCTTAACCTATTAATAATCATATAATCCTTTATAAACCACTTTTTTGGCATTAGAATCTTTGCTTTTTGGACTCGCTGAAGTCGCTAACTTAATTGAATATAATCCAATTGTTCTGCGCTTTTTGTTAACTACAGCAATCTCTTTTCCAATAGTTTTTTCATAACCTGTAATTGGTTCATAAAATTCTGGCAATAAACCATTCGTTACATTTCTTCTGTCAACAAGCAATGCATAAAATTCAGGGGAAATATTTCCATCAATTAATGCTTTAGTTAAAAAGCCATCTAATCTTTCGTTCTTTTTGTCTGCATCATAATTTAATAAAATAGAATGAGCCACTTCATTAGCTTTTTTACCAACTAACTTTACAGTAGGAAAACCTAATTGTTGAGCTTGAGTTAATAATTGAGCCGCTGATAAAGAATCTGCCGTCATCTTCTCTTTCACTAATTTGTATTTTGATGTAAAATCTGGCGCAGTTTTATTGCATGCTTTATTTTTCATACATGCACTACAGTATTCTAGTGCCACTGTGTATTTGGATGAATTATATTTTTTATTTGACTCATGAACAGTCAACAATTCACTCTCCCAATTAGCATTTCTGGCTGCTACTCTAATATCTTCCCATTTTGGGAAATTCTCCACAAACTCTTTTTTTGTATTTTGATTATAAAAAGAAATCATTTTCCTATTCGCGCTATCAAGTTCATAGCCATTAATAATAGCTTTTTCTAAAAAATATAAGGCTTTAAATTCTTCCTTTATTTTTATAGCACATAAAGCCGCTTTGAAATAATGTCCAGGATTTACAGCACCTTTATATCCTTCAAAAGCAATATCAAATTTAGCATAAGCTTGTAACAAAGAATCATTTTTATACATGCGTTCTGCCGCAGATATATTATCATGAAACGTAATAAAATCTTCGGGAACTGTTGAGTATTTAGTTTGAGCAAATGCAGTAAACCTAAAAACAAGCATAAATAAAAAAAGCGATTTCTTCATTTTTTAAATTATTTAGTTATAAATTATTGCTTGAGTATCATCAGAACTAGAGCCATCTTCATAAATAGCTACAGAATTAATTACATCTAATAAGTAATTATAAGAATCTAATACTTTATATGATTCAGATTTTTCATCTTCTAATTCTAAAAAGGAATCACGACTCATTAAATCACAAATCTCACGCACTTTATTGTGTAATGTTTCTGAACGATATAAAGGAATTTTTTGAAGCTTTTGTTTTAAACGCACATTTGCATTACACTCTTCAGCAATTTCACTTGGACGAAAACGACTACCAATACCAATTTTGTTATCCATACTAGCAAACAAATCAATGATATCAATATAACGTTCAAAACGCTCCAATTTCTTTTCTAATTCAGAGTTTGGTTCGCTTAATTTTGAGAAATAGAAGAAATTATTTCCTCTTTCGATGTTATATCTAATTACATTAAAATAGGCCTGAAGTCTGTCAAAATTTTCAGGATTATTAATCACATCATACAAACGGTTCATACCATCTCTACTTCCATTACTAGAAATAAAAGCCCCACGTGCCATCACCGCAAAAATATCGTGCGTTTGTTTTGGTAAATTAAAACTGGTTGTTTCTTCCATCGTATTTTATTTTGTTCTCGACTTCGCTCGAAATGACAAGCGAATCGAATTGTTTTCTATTCTTTTTTGGTTGCTGAACTTGCCGAAGCGCTTTTTTTAGCTTTGTCTTTCAAAGGCAATATCAAAGTATAGCCTAATCGTTTTTTTATTTCTGTAACAGCCTCCACATAATCGTGATACTGTAATCTGTATTTAAAATCTAATTGATTTTGATACTCCATGGCAATTTCCACAAATAATGACAAACGTTCTTCAAACGTAACTGAACCAATTGTTTTAGGGAATTTGTATTCCATTAAATATTCAAACAAGTTTAATTTTGTTTGAGTTAAAAAACGCTCCACTAATTTTTCTGTATCTAATTTTATTTGTTGCTCAAGGCCTTTATCTTTAAAGTTACCTGCCATTTTATCAGCAAGCCCTCGAACCATTAAACGCGTAATTTTATATTTCTCTGCAATACGTTTACATAACACGTGCCCATCATCACTATATAAAAAGTCGATAGGAATTTTTGTTTTAGGTGTTTTATGTCCGTTATGTTTTAAAGTATTGATATTGGAAACTATCTCTCTAAAGTTTGTTTTAAAATGAAGTGTTCCATGATCTTTTACCTCTTTTAAACGTTGTGCTTTTTTGTAAACATCTAATTGATACTGTATTTTATTAATGAAATCAGTAATATCAGTTTGAATCTCAATTAAGAAATCTAGATTCTCTATTAAACTAGATTTTAGAGAAGATACGATGCCGAACAATTCTGTGTCGTTAGTAATATTAAACAACACACGCGTTTCGTCAACAATCGCATTCGTTTGTTTAATAAATTCAATGATGGCATCACGCTTTTCGCGATAATCTTCAAGTTTTTGTAATTTAATACGATAGTTACTTTCGTTTTTGTAAGTATCATCTACATTTTTTTGAAGTTTAATAATTTCGCGCGTTAAAGTAGAATTAATACGTTTCAAATATTTTTTAATACTACGTAAGAACCGCATTTCACGTGCTTCTTGATAGAATTTAATATGACGTTTTAATTCGTTGATATAATCATTAATGAAACCTGGAGTTACTTCTCCAATTTCCATAAAATCTTCAAACATGGCAACAACAGCATCGTTTAAGCTTACCACATTTTCGTATTCGTAAAGAATATCTAGGGACACTAATTTACGGTATTGTTCTTCCGTAATATCATCTCTACTCAATAATTCGTTTACCGTTATAAGGTCGCGCTGACCAAATAGCAATTCTACTACACCACGATTGTAGTATAAATTTGATAGTAAATCTTTTACATTAACTTGTAAACTCATTAAAATAGTTCTGTTTAACTCTTAAAAATACGAAGGCTTTGCAGCCCAATGAATTTGGATTATTAACAAAAAACAGGGTAATTAACGAAAACAGGCTTTCAAAAACCGTAACTACTTGATAAATAGCTTTTTTAATGTTAATTAAACGTTGATAATGGATTCTAAATTCAATACAACCCGAAACAAAATAAAGATTAAACATAAATGACATTAAATACGTTTTGTAATAAATATAGAATATAATACTTTCTGTGATTTAGTTAAAAATAGATGGTAGTTTTGTAATGTAAATATACGTTATGACTGACATAGAAATAGCTCAATCCGTTGCTCCAATTCATATTAAAAAAATTGCTGAAAAAATTAATATCAGCGAAGATGATTTAGAATTGTATGGGAAATATAAAGCCAAATTACCGCTTCATTTAATTAATGAAGAGAAAATAAAATCATCCAAATTAATATTAGTAACAGCCCTTACTCCTACCCCAGCAGGCGAAGGTAAAACAACGGTGTCTATTGGCTTAAATGAAGGGTTAAATAAAATTGGCAAAAAAAGTATTGTGGTATTGCGCGAGCCATCATTAGGGCCCGTGTTTGGAATTAAAGGTGGAGCAGCTGGCGGCGGCTATTCTCAAGTTATTCCGATGGAAGATATTAATCTTCACTTCACTGGAGATTTTTCGGCCATTGAAAAAGCAAATAATTTTTTAGCTGCCATTATTGATAATGTGATTCAAAACCATGAACATCCAATAAAACTTGATCCAAGAACTGTAGTTTGGAAACGAGTCATTGACATGAATGATAGAAGTTTAAGAAATATCATTATTGGTATTGGAGGAAAAGCAAACGGGGTGATGAGACAAGATGGTTTTAATATCACTGCTGCTTCCGAAATCATGGCTATTTTATGTTTATCAAACAGTTTGTCGGATTTAAAAGAAAAACTAGGAAATATATTTGTTGGTTTTACCTATAGTAACGAACCCGTTTATGCAAGAGATTTGAAAGTAGAAAACGCCATGACTATCTTACTAAAAGATGCCATCCAACCAAATTTAGTGCAAACATTAGAAGGTAACCCCGCTATTATTCATGGTGGTCCATTTGCTAATATTGCTCAAGGAACAAATTCGATTTTAGCCACAAAAATGGGATTATCATTAGGAGAATATGTAGTAACTGAAGCTGGATTTGGAGCAGATTTAGGCGCAGAGAAATTTTTAAATATTAAATGTGGCTACGGTAAATTAAAACCAAGCATTGTGGTTATTGTAGCAACCATACGTGCATTAAAACATCATGGAGGTGCTTTACCAAACGAACTAAATACTCCATCAGTAGAAAAATTAAAAAAAGGATTTTGCAACTTAGAAAAACATATTGAAAACATCAAAAAGTTTGGGATTACTCCCATTATTGCGATTAATCATTTTGTAAAAGATACAGATGAAGAAATTAATGAACTAATTACTTTTTGTATCCAATTAAACGTAAAAGCTGTTTTAAGCAAAGGATGGTTGCTAGGAAGCAATGGCACTCAAGATTTAGCAAAAGCAGTAGTTGAAGAAATTGAAAAAAATACAACTTCTCATTTCAAACCTCTATACAATTGGAATGCTAGTGTCAAACAAAAAATACAAACCATTGCTAAAGAAATATATGGAGCAGATGATGTAGAATATAATACAAAAGCGGAACAAGATTTAAAACGTATAGAAACATTAGGTTTATCTCACTTGCCAATTTGCATGGCAAAAACACAAAAATCATTTTCGGATAATGAAAAATTAATTGGCCGTCCAACTAATTTCACTATTACTGTTCGCGAATTTGAAATTGCAGCGGGAGCAGGCTTTATCATTCCTATATTAGGTAATATGATGCGTATGCCAGGATTGCCATCTATTCCAGCTTCAGAAGGAATGTCAATAGATGAGAATGGAACCATTAGTGGTTTATCATAACAAAATTATATCTTTAACTTATGTTATTCACTAAACAAAATACTCCTCTTAAAAACACAGGTTTGTTCTCTTCCTTATTTGAAGATTACATCAATCAATCTAATCAGGTAAAACCTTTTTATAAGAATCATATTAGCAAACAAGATTTTTCTGAGTACTTAGAAAAAAATAAATTTGATTACTTAAATAGATCTGTTTTAGTAAAAGCGTTAAATCAACAAGCTAAATTAGTAGCAAATACTTCTTCAAATTCTTTATCTAATATTCAGTTATTAGAAAATAATAATACATATACAGTAACAACCGGACATCAGTTATGTTTGTTTACTGGTCCACTATATTTTATTTATAAAATTGCTAGTACCATTAATTTATGCAAGTCGTTAAAGGAAACATTTAATGATAAAAACTTTGTGCCTATTTATTGGATGGCTAGCGAAGATCATGATTTTGAAGAAATAAATCATGCTAATGTATTTGGCAAAAAAATAGTTTGGAATAGCGCTCAAAAAGGAAGCGTTGGAGAATTTAGCACTGAAGGATTGCAAGAAGTCATAAATGAATTAAAAACGATTTTAGGAGAAAATGAAAAAGTTGACGAGTTAATTAACTTATATGAAACAGCTTACTTAAAACACACTAATTTAGCAGATGCCACTCGTTACTTAGTAAATGAACTTTTTGGAGATTACGGTATTATCATTTTAGACGGGAATGACTCAGAACTAAAACAATTATTTAAGGAAGAATTCAAAAAAGATATATTCGAAAATACTTCTTACAAATTAGTATCAGAAACCATTGATAAATTGCAGAAAAATTACTCCGCTCAAGTTACGCCAAGAGAAATTAATATTTTTTATAAAGAAAAAGGCTTAAGAGAGCGTATTGAAAAACAAGGTGAGCGTTTTGTCGTTTTAAATACTGAGATTAGTTTTTCTAAAGAAGAAATAGAAAACATCATTCAAATCACACCCAAAAAATTAAGTCCTAATGTGGTGTTGCGTCCGTTATATCAACAAAAAATCTTACCAAACATTGCTTATGTTGGCGGTCCTGGAGAATTAGCTTATTGGCTAGAATACAAAACCATGTTTGATGCATTCAACATTCTCTTACCAATTTTAATGCCTCGTAATTTTGTAATGTTATTGGATAAAGGCACACAAAATAAATTGCAAAAATTAAACTTATCAATTGACGATACTTTTAAGGATGGTGAAGAATTAGTAAAACAATTTATTAAAACACAACATAACGATATCAATCTGGAAGACGCTAAAAAACAATTGGCTGAGATTTTTACTTCAATTGCAACAACAGTAACTGCTATCGACAAAACATTAGTGGGTTCTACCGAAGCCGAAAAACAAAAAGCGATTAATGGGGTTTCAACGATTGAACAAAAAATCAATAGAGCTTTAAAACAAAAATCAGAAACGGATGTAAATCAAATTTGGAGCATTAAAGAAAAATTATTTCCAAAAAATACGCCTCAAGAACGTTACGATAATTTCAGTATGTATTATACAAAATATGGAAAAACTTTTGTTCCAAACATCGTAGATACATTAACTTATGATTTAGAGAAATTTGAATACATAGTTCTAAAAGAAAATTAAAACTATAAATCTTCATCGGCAACACGTTTGCCTCTAATTAATTTCCAAACAGTAGCAATTTGTTTTCTGAAGATGAAAGCTATTAATGCATAAGGCACCAACATTAAGTATATAATACCTTGATTAATTCCACCAGCTACAGAATTTTTTTGTCCTTGGCTACTTTCAACCGATGCTTTACACATAGCACACTGTGCTTCTGTTAAATTAGGAAGTAATAACAATAATAAAATAAAAGCCAGTAGGAAATAGTGTTTTTTCATCAAAGCAAAATTACATTATTTTTTGGTTTTAATTATTATAAAAAAAATCATATATCATATTGCACAGAAGCAACAAAACAGTGATTTTAATTTGTTAAAATCTGAGCTGCCAGAAAAGTTTCTTTCTCAATAACTATACGAGTAATTAAACCCAGATTATGCATTAGGAATCGTAATGAGAGTTGAAAGCTTAATAAAACAGACACTTTTTTGACTGAAGCATAGTAACCACTATGATGAAGGAGAACAAGTGGCGAAGCGTTCTGTTTTGAAGAGGTTTCAGCTC
>JBEIPP010000052.1:0-18142 GCA_040376995.1 Flavobacteriales bacterium | reverse complement strand
GGAAACTCTTTATTCAAGCATGAAGAACAGGTTTGTAATTACTGCTATTTGAATTTACCAAAAACTAATTTTCATAAACACCAACGCAATCCAGTTGATGCTTTGTTTTATGGAAGAACGCCCATATTACTGGCAAGTAGTTTTTATTTGTTTCAAAAAAAGGGAAGCATACAAAAAATATTACATGCTATTAAATACAAGCACAATAAAGATTTAGCTGTACTTGTAGGAAAATGGTATGCGGAAAATTTAAAAGGAAACTCTATTATCAGCAAAGCAGATTTTATTATTCCTGTTCCATTACACATTAAAAAAATTAAAATACGAGGTTATAACCAAAGTGAAGAATTTGCCAGAGGTTTAGCAGAAGGGTTAAAAATCTCTTTAAATACAAGTGTTTTAAAACGAAAGACATTTACTAATACACAAACCAAAAAAAGTAAATACGAACGTTGGGAAAATGTAGAAGATGTATTTGAATTATCCACTGCCGAAATCCTTAAATACAAACATATTGTACTTGTAGATGATGTCATCACGACAGGCGCCACCATTGAGGCTTGTTGTCAACTGTTACAACAAATAGAAGGAATACAGATTAGCGTATTAAGCATTGCTTACGCGGATAAATAAATTAACCGTATAGAAATTTAAAAATAGTTTTTGTCAGTTCGAGCGAAGTCGAGAACAAACAAATAACTACATCGCTTCGCTCACCACTTCCTTAACAGCATCAGGCAATAAACGCTTCAATAACGCTTCAATACCAGCTTTTAAAGTTAAAGTACTGCTTGGGCAACCACTGCAAGCGCCTCGCATTTGCACAGTAACCACTCCGTCTTTTAATTCTTTAAAGGTTATCATTCCTCCATCTGACTCAACTGCCGGGCGAATATATTGTTCTAATACTTCAATAATTTTTGCCTCCACTTCGTCTTTAGCAGCTACGTGTTGTGTACTAATGATTACTTTTTCAGTAAAGGTATTATCAACCGCTACTTCTTGTTTTGGTAAAGCGGTTACAATTAAGTTCCCAGCATTTAAATATTCTGTTAAAAACGAACGTAATTCTAAAGTAATATCGTCCCATTCTACAGCATCTGTTTTGGTAATGGTAATAAAGTTAGCGGCAATAAACACTGTTTTTACAAACGGAAATTGAAATAGCTGTTTGGCTATTGGAGCCGTTAATGTTTCCGAAATATTTTTATACTCAGCACTTGCACCTTTCTCGTTAATCAATACTTTATTAGCAACAAATTTCATTGAAGCAGGGTTTGGAGTTGCTTCTATATATATTGTGTATGGTATTTCTAATTGGTTTTCCATGAAAATTAAATTTATGAGTGCAAATGTCGGTAACAATTATGGTAAGTACAAAGATAGCTTCCATTTTAGTATAAATTAGCATTATTGCGGTGCTGGTTTTAAGAAGTTTAGGGCGTGTCCGGCCCGAAAAAGGCCGGTCGGGCTGTCGCTACAATCTTTTACTTCACTTCGTTGCGTAAAAGGATTTTCGCTTGCATCCCTCACGCTGGTTCATAGCAAAAACGGCGCATAAACTCCAAATTTAAATTAATACTCGCGTGAGGGATTGCAGTGGAAAGCCCACAGCCATGAGGAACGAATGGCGAGGACTTGGAACGAAAAGCCCGACCCGACGGCAGGAGGGGCACGCCCAAACAATCCAAATAATAAAAAAACCCTTTTTAAAGCCCATTGATTTTATTATCTTCACATCCTCAAAATTTAGATTATGACTACTCGCACAAAAATTAAAGAAGTTTTAAAAGGAACTCAAATCGACCAAACAGTTAATGTAAAAGGTTGGGTTCGTACATTTCGTAACAACTCATTTATTGCTATCAACGATGGCTCAAGTATCAATAATCTTCAAGCAGTAATTAATTTTGAAAATACAACTCCTGATACTTTAAAACGCATCACTCCTGGTGCATGTGTTGGCGTTACAGGTAAATTAGTGGCTTCGCAAGGTAAAGGACAAACTGTAGAAATCATCGTATCTGAAATTGAAATTTATGGAGACGCAGAATCTGATGTTACTAAACCAAATTCATATCCATTACAACCTAAAGCACACTCATTAGAGTTTTTAAGAGAGATTGCTCACTTACGTTTTCGTACCAATACATTTGGCGCTATTTTTAGAGTTCGCCATACACTAGCTTATGCTATTCATAAATTCTTTAACGAAAAAGGATTTGTGTACATGCACACTCCAATTATTACTAGCAGCGATGCAGAAGGTGCTGGAGAAATGTTTCGTGTATCAACTTTAGATCCTAAAAATCCACCATTAACTGAAACTGGTGAGATTGATTACAAACAAGATTTTTTTGGAAAGGCAACTAACTTAACCGTTTCGGGGCAATTAGAAGGCGAATTAGCGGCTATGGCCTTTAGTGATATCTATACCTTTGGACCAACATTTCGTGCCGAAAACTCAAACACGGCTCGTCACTTAGCGGAGTTTTGGATGATAGAACCAGAAATGGCTTTTTATGATTTAAAAGATAATATGGCTTTAGCAGAAGAAATGTTGAAGTATGTGATTACTTATGCTTTAGAACATAATAAAGAAGATATCGAATTTTTATCGCAGCGTTTGTTAGATGAAGAAAAAAATAAACCTCAAATTGAGCGTAGCGAACTAAATTTATTAGAGAAATTAAATTTCTGTTTAGGAAATGAGTTTGCAAAAATTACTTATACTGAAGCAATTGATATTTTACGTGAATCAAATCACAATAAGAAAAAGAAATTCCAATACATCATTGAAGGCTGGGGTGCCGATTTACAAAGCGAGCATGAGCGTTACTTAGTAGAGAAACATTTTAAGAAACCAGTGATTTTAACTGACTATCCAAAAGACATTAAATCATTTTACATGCGTATGAATGAAGATGGAAAAACAGTGGCAGCGATGGATATTTTATTCCCAGGTATTGGTGAAATTATTGGAGGTTCTCAACGTGAAGAGCGTTTAGAAAAATTAGAATCTCGTATGAAAGATATGCACATACCAGCTGAAGAAATGAGTTGGTATTTAGATACGCGTCGTTTTGGTGCTTGTCCGCATGCAGGATTTGGTTTAGGCTTTGAGCGTTTAGTTTTATTTGTAACTGGTATGACTAATATCCGCGATGTGATTGCTTTCCCAAGAACCCCAAATAATTGTGAGTTTTAGTTTCACACCTGACAGGTTTTTTAAACCTGTCAGGTGTAATTATAGTTTCAACACCCACTTCAACTCATTCAGCATCATAGCTGTTGCACCCCAAAGCACTTTACCTTGTACATCAAAGTAAGGTGTTTTTAATTTATAGCCTGGTATTGGCTCTACAGTTGTTTCTTTAATAATATTCGGATTTAATAAATGATCAATTTCCCATTCAATTAAGGCATTTACTTCATAAGCACTTGCCGAAAAATTTGGCTTTTGTTCAACGTAAGATACAAATGGCTGCACCATAAATTTACTTATTGGAATATATACTGGTGTCAATTTACCAATAACAGTAGGTGTTATATCTGCTCCGGTTTCTTCATAAAATTCGCGCAAAGCGGTTTCTTGTAAATCTCTATCTGTTGGCTCTACTTTACCACCAGGAAAAGCAATTTGTCCGCTATGATGGCCATTATAAGTCATACGTTCAATTAATAAAACGGATGTTTGTTGCTGTTCGTTTGGGTATAATAAAATTAAAACCGCACTCGGTCGATAGGCATCAGCATCAATAGAATTAGCTGCAATTTTTTCGCGTTTTACATGAGCCATCTCAAACTGAGCTTCTTCGCCTGGTAATGGTTTTTGTAAATTAATTTTTAAATTATCAATGAAGAATTGAAACATTGAGCAGCTTTTTTGTCTTACAATAAAGATATAACATTATGAACTTCTATAGTAAGAAGATTATTTAATAGTCATATATTTTAACTAAAACCTTGCTAATTATTCTTGTTAAAATAATTTTACTTTATACTTCTCTGCCATTTTTTGTAATTGTTCATCACTTACTTCGTGAACATTTTTTTGTTCATGGTAATTTTCAACTGTAACTACAAAAAGGAGATAATTGTAGCTTGAAGCTAATTTAAAATATGGTTCTAGTTCCCATTCTGTTGTAAAGGTATTATGCACAATTACTTTGGAAATAGACTGTAGCATGGCATCTTTGGTTAACATTTCACATTGCTTGTAGGCTAAATGATTGTTTTGAAAATTAAAAAGATATTCACCTGTTATTTCATTTGTAAAATAATCATCTACCGAAAACACAGGATAAGTGTTGTTTTCTGAAAGTACCTTTGCTAAGGTTGTTTTACCGCTACCTGGTAAACCCCGCAATAGTATAAGAGCATGTTTTTGCATGTGAATAAGTATATACAAAGGTAAGCTCTTTATTGAAACAATAAATAAAAGACTCGCTCATTAAAACATTGTTTTATACTGCAAAGCGAAAATATTCCAATAGCTATCGGGAGTCTTTAGCGGGAGTATTAGCTTTTGCAAAAACCGAAGTTTACTTCTGATCCGTTGAATCCCAAATGGGACTTAGGTTGGGTTAGAAACAAAAAAACCTTACATTTCTGTAAGGCTTCTCTTCTTGTGGGAGATACAGGGTTCGAACCTGTGACCCCCTGCTTGTAAGGCAGGTGCTCTGAACCAGCTGAGCTAATCTCCCGAATCGGGTTGCAAATATAAAGGCTTTTTTTAAACTAGCAAAAAAATAATTAAAAAAATGTGTTTTTTTTAAAAAAAGACTATATATCATAATAATAGATTTTATGAATGGAGTATCTATGCACATTAAAGCCTGTTCTAAGTTTCAAATCAGGCATTAATTCATCTTGTTTGCTCTCTCTAATCAATTCAATGTTTTTCATACAGTCTAAAATTATTTATTTGCCATGAACTTGTCCTGAACCTGATTCGGGCTTGGTATAATCATGTTTAGTTATTCGTTTTTGTCCCCATGGCAAACATGGTTATTTCATATAATTTAGTTATCATTGTAGCCCTTAATGCAATAAAATGCCCATATGTTAGGGTAAAAATTGAAAAACAGAATTAGACATATCTTTATTTTTATTTTTGTGTTTAGTGTTTTTTCACTTACGCTTCAATCTTCTATACTTCAAATTTGTAAAGAGTCAAAAGCTTTTAAAACTCAATCTCAACAAAGTCCAATTACTGAAGAAGAGCAAGAAAAATCTCATGATAGTGATGAGTTGGTGGATGAAGACATCATATATCTTTATACGGATGAGTATGTAAGTTTGAATAAAGAGATTAACTTATTTTTCTTTAAATATTTGCAATTAGCTTTTTGCTCTATCCCAAGGGATATATTGATACCACCTCCTAAGGTTTAATTAATTGTTTTACTAATACCAATTAGTATAAAATCATTTTTAAAATTAATTAAATCATTAAAAAATGTATGTTTCAAAAAAATTTATTTGCCGATATTAAGGCAGGAGTTGTTGTATTTTTAGTTGCCCTTCCTTTGTGTTTAGGAATCGCAATGGCCTGTAAAGTTCCTTTGTTCTCTGGAATTATTGCAGGTGTGGTGGGAGGAATATTAGTTACTTTTTTTAGTGGGTCTAAATTTAGTGTTTCAGGTCCAGCAGCTGGACTAACGGCTATTGTGATTGCATCAGTAAGTCAACTAGGAAGCTACCAAGCCTTTTTAGCAGCAGTGGTTTTTGCTGGAGTATTTCAGTTAGTTTTAGGAATATTAAAAGCAGGTTCAGTAGGAAATTATATACCAAATGCCGTTATAAAAGGCATGTTGGCAGGTATAGGAATTATTTTAATAATTAAACAAATACCGCATTTATTTGGTTATGATAAAGATCCACAAGGAGATGAACAGTTTATTCAAATGGACGGAGAAAACTCATTTACAGAGTTGGTTCACATGATTAACTTTATTACTCCTGGAGCTTTAATTATTGGAATAGTGTCGGTTATTATTTTAATAATAGCAGATAAAGCATTTTATAAAAAAGATAAAATTTTATCTAACATTCCAGGGCCTTTATTGGTAGTAATATTTGGGGCATTATTAACTATTTCGTTTAAAAACAGTCATTTTTTAGCAATTGATGCGCAGCATTTAGTAAATCTTCCATCAATTTCATCAATAGGTGATTTAACTGTAAATCTTACTTTTCCTGATTTTAGTTTTGCTAATAGCAATGCGTTTTGGATAGTAGTTGTTACTTTAGCTATTGTGGCAAGTTTAGAAACGTTGTTAGGAATTGAAGCCGTAGATAAATTAGATCCAGAAAAAAACGAATCAAATACTAATAAAGAATTATTGGCACAAGGTATTGGAAACATTGCTTGTGGTTTTTTAGGAGGGTTGCCCGTTACTTCTGTTATTGTTCGTAGTTCAGCAAACATTAATGCTGGAGCTAAGTCAAAATTATCAACAATTTTGCATGCTGTTTTGTTATTAGTAAGTGTTGTATTATTACCTAATATGTTAGCGTTAATACCAAACGCTTGTTTAGCTTCAATATTAATTATGACAGGGTTTAAATTAACTAAATTGACCATTTTTAAAGAGCAATGGAAGTTTGGTTTAGAACAGTTTGTTCCGTTTGTGATAACTATAGTTGTGATGCTTGTAACTGATTTATTGAAAGGTGTTTGTGTTGGTTTAGTAGTTGCCGTTTTTTTTATTATTCGTGATAGTATTAAATCATCATTTAACTCTAGTAGTGATGTGATAGAAGGTAAATTATATTATCTTATTAAATTGCCTCAGTATCTTACCTTCTTTAACAAAGGGTATCTAATAAAATTTTTTAAAAATATCGAATCAGGAAGCAAAGTGATTATAGATGGCAGTATCAATAAAAAAATTAATCGAGATTCTCGAGATGTTATAAATAATTTTATTGAATCAGCGAAAAAAAGAAAAATTGAAGTAGAACTTGTAAAATATAAACATTAATATTATGGATAAAGCATATCAAAAATTAATTGAGGGAAACAGACGCTTTGCCTTGGAAAAAAAGTTTGACGACGCAGAATATTTTAAAAAATTGTCGTTAGGTCAAAAACCTGACTATCTCTGGATTGGTTGTAGTGATAGCCGTGTGCCAGCAAATGAAGTGACTAGCACAGAAAGTGGGGAAATGTTTGTGCATCGTAATATAGCGAATGTAGTGGTGCATACTGATTTTAATTTAATGAGCGTTTTAGAATATGCTGTAAATGTTTTAGGTGTTAAGCATATTATTGTTTGTGGTCACTATGGTTGTGGAGGTGTTAGAGCTGCAATGACTCATAAAACATATGGCTTGGTTGATAAATGGCTCAGAAACATCAAGGATGTTTACAATAAGCACCGAATAGAATTAGATAATATTGATAGTGAAGATAAACGTGCAGATAGGCTAACGGAGTTAAATGTTATACAGCAAGTACAACATTTAGCAGAAACTAAAATTGTACAGAAAGCCTGGCATGAGGGAAAAAGTGTTCAGATTCACGGCTGGGTATACGGATTAAATAGCGGTTTAATCACAGAATTAAAAGCGGTATATGATGATAAAGGGGATATAGATCCAATTTATAGATATGAGTTTGACTAACAATTAGTGACTTATTACTAATTTTATAATCTAATTTGAAACTATAACTAAATAAATGCCTTGACTAAATGTTGAGGTATTTATTTTTGTATAGCTAATTCAATAGCATTAGTTAAAGCAACAAAATCAGATACTGACAATTGTTCGGCACGTTTATCTAAATAGATAGAATCAACTATTGCGTTTCCACTTAGTACTTTAACCGAATTACGAACTGTTTTGCGACGTTGATTAAAAGAGGCTTTTACTACCTTGAAAAATAATTCCTCATCACAATTTAATTTGTCGGTAGTATTTCTAGTTAAACGAATAACGGCTGATTTTACTTTTGGAGGCGGATTAAATACATGCTCACTTACAGTAAATAAGTATTCTATTTTATAAAAAGCTTGTAGCATTACGCTTAATATGCCGTACGCCTTAGAACCTGGTTTTTCGGCAATACGAACTGCCACCTCTTTTTGAAACATACCAACCAATGCTGAAACATCTGCTCTATGTTCCAATACCTTAAACATGATTTGTGTAGAAATATTATATGGAAAATTTCCAATAACTTTAAAGTTCCCTTTACTAACAAAAGGTTTTAAGTCTGCTTCTAAAAAATCTTGAAAATGAATTTTGTGAGCGTGTGTTGGATATTTTTCTTTTAAAAAATTAATGGATTCTATATCAATATCAAAGGCTGTAAAATTATCTTTCTCAATCAGGTATTGAGTTAAAACTCCAGTTCCAGGGCCAATTTCCAAGATAGTTAAATCATCTTGCGGCAAAGCATTTACTATTTTTTGCGCAATATTAAGGTCGGTTAAAAAATGCTGACCTAAATGTTTTTTTGCTTTTACTGGTGATGCCAATGGTTACTTGTTTAAGTTTTGATAATTAGTATTTAAAATACTTATAGAAACATGTTGCGAATATACACATGTTTATTCTGAATCCATTTAATTTGTAATCAATAGGTGAGTTATTAAAAAATGGAACTGATTTTGTTTTAAAATAACGAATGATAATTTATTTCTAAAATCTTTTAAGAAAACCCTAAAAAAGGTGTAAAGGAAATAATATAGAAACAGTACACCTTATTACATAATTTCTAAAAGAGTTCTAAAGGCGGCATACTTACCTTCATAACGTTGGCTATGTTCTGCTTGTAAACGTGTGGCGTGATTTTTTTGATACGTTTCAATATCTTCCATTTTTTCGAAAGTATATTGAACGGAATAAGTTGCACCTTCATCATCCACATTTAATACTCTACAAATTTTATTTTCTAAAAAATAGCCAGTGTTTAATACATCTGGAATATGAACGGTTTTCATCCAATTTAACCAATCTTCGGCTAATGATTTATCAATGCTTACAGTTACGTTGTATATATACATAGTACAAATTTATGATTTTAGAATGTAGAAGTACGAATTTTTACATAAACTAATTCATCATTCTTAATTAACAATATCTCCTCTTAAATCTCTGTAGCGTTTTCTGGCCTCTACTACATAAATACTGCCTGGATATTTTACCAATACATCCTGATATAGTTGTTTTGCTTTTTCTTTATCATTTAAATATCTTTCATAAAGTTCAGCTTCTTTAAATAATGCATCATCTCCATATAAATCAGTTGGATAAAATTCTAAAATATTTTCATACATTTTTGCAGCTTCAGGATAATGATTGGTTAGTTTATAAATTTCGGATTTTTTGTAATAAATATCATCGCCTAGAGAGTGTTCGTTAAATAGGCGGTTAATACTATCTAATCTTGCTAAGGCTTTATCGTATTGATGTTGTAATATTAATAGTTCGGCCGAAGCAAACATGCTTAAGGGAACAACATTTGTATCAACACCAATTGCATCAGTAATCACTAATGATAAATCTAGGGCATCGTTGGCAATGGTTTTTGTGGTAGCGCCTTTTAATACGTCGCATTGTGTTTTTGCCCAAGCAAAGTCTGAGGCATAGTAACTTAGTTTTGCATTTCTAAATTTAGCGGCTTGCCCTACGGTTTCATATTTAAAATCTTTTTCTACTTGAGAGTAGAGAAGAGAGGCGTCCCAAATATTGCCTATTAGTAAATTCATATCGCCTAAGTCTAATTTAATTTCAGCTAATATGTTTTTATCAAAAGTATATTGAGTAATCACTTCTTCTAACGTTTGAATGGCCTCTTGAGGTTTATTTAAATAATAGGCTTTTAAAATAGCTGCTTTTTTAATGAGAGGTATTGTTAAATTACTTACTCCATATTGCTTAATAGCAAATTCAATATTATTATTTAACGATAAAACATCGGCAGGATTTGCAAATGCTTGGTTAGTAATTTGTAAGTAGTTAGCATTTAATTTTTCAATGTTTGCAACGTCATAATACGGATTTTCTTTTCCTTTGCTAATTACATATTGGTAGCATTTTTCGGCTACAATGTAGTTTTCGTTACTAATACAAAGTTGAGCTAATTCCATCAATCTTGTACCATCCGATTTTTCTCTTTTATCCAAGGCTTTGTTTTGAACGTATGAACCTTCAAAATCTTTTTGTTGATTTAATAAGAAAATTAAAAATTCAGAAAAAATCTTTTTGTCGGGTTTTTGTTGGATACGTTTTTGTAATTCTTGTTTTAAAATAGGGTTATTAAAACCGCCATTTTTATCATCATAACCTAATGATTGTTGTAAGTTTGATTGAGCTGTGTATAATTCACTTTCTCTAAATTCAATAGCATCTAAATATTCATTAACCATGGCTTTTAAATCGCCTTTTTTCTTGTAAAGTTCAGCAATTTCATAATAATATGGATACGAATCGCGAGTTTCTTTACGCCCTTTTTTATATACCTCTAAAGCATCATCATACAATTCTTCATCTTCAAAAGCATGCGCTAATACAAACACATAATTTTGTATGGGAATCAATTCTTTAATGGCTTTATTATATTGTTCTTTTTCTTTTTCTGGATTGTTTTGAATTTTATATAATTTGCCTAACCACACATATAAATAAAAAGCTGTTTCGTTTCGTTTAATTTGTTTTTTAATAATTTTTTCCGCCTTACTATATTCTTTTATTGCAACTAAACACTTGTAATAGTATGTAAAGTAAGCATCTGGATTTTTATCATATAAATTATCAAAATAGGTAGCGGCTTTGTCATATTGTTTTTGTTCGTAAAACTGCATCGCTAATTTTTCATCATTTGCTTTTTGAGCTATTAGCGATGAAAAGCTTGTTATACAACAAATAAATATTAAAATTAGGTAGTTCATTTATTTTATGTTAGGGATTGCGAGCTCTGGCAAAACTCCCGAATTCAATTGTTTAATTAAATCTTCACACACAGGCAATGATTGATTAAATACTTCTAAATGTTTTCTAATAACTTCGGTATTTATTTTTAACACTTCAATTATTTTTTCAGCTTGTTTTTTTTCTTCATTAATAAACTCAATAGCTTCGTCTTCATTTACACTTCCATTTTTTAAGTCGTGCGATAAAGTTTGCAGTTGAGTAATAGATAATTTAGCATCGTTTAGCCAAGTGGTACGTAATTCAACATAATCTTTTAATCCTTTTTCGATAGAATGAAAGTTCTGTAAGTTTTCGGCTACAACTTTTGCAACTGTATCTTTTAAATGAGAATCAATAAAAAGAGAGTAGGTGTATTGTTTGCTATAAGCTTGCATGCACGAAGCACTATCTACCGTTTTAAAATTATCTACAGATTGCTGAAGCACTACTTTTAAACTATCTAATTCCTTTACATATTTATCATATGAATGAGAGTTTCTGCATGAGCAGAAACTAATACAAGAAATAGTAATTATTAAAGACTGAAATAATTTCATTAATATTCAAATTTAAGTTTTATTGTATAATTATTGTGTTTTGTGATTATAATTTATCTTAAAATTGTATAGAGTATTTAATCTTAACTAATAATTGCCTCCAGATCCGGCACCACCTGATTGGCCACCTCCAAACTCAACTCCTTCTTGTGGTAGTTGAGTGGAATTTTGCGTTAGGCTTTCTAAAACCATCAGGGCTTCGGCATTACTTTTCAAAAAGCTGTCTTCATCTATTAGTTCTGCAAATGTGATTCCATGTTTTGGCGTTTTAAAATAGGTGATAGCATAGTAGGCTACAACAATTAAAATAATGCCTAATACCGTCAAAGTAATTTCTGGATGTCCTAAACTAAAATAGTATTTAAATGTGAGTACTGAGGCTGCTACTAAAATTAATCCCGACCAAAGCAAAGTTTTGTCTTTATGTTTTAATCCAAAGTAAGTATACACCAATGGAACTATAGCTGTAAGTATACAAAACACAAATGCAAAGGGAATGTTTTCGCCTGGTTGTAAATTCATGTTAAAAAAAGCTACGCTTGATTCTCTAATAACAAAGTAATTACAAGCAACATAAAACACTAGTAAAGACAAAAACTCCACAACTTCCAAACAAGAGCGCCAATAAAATAATTCAGATTTATATTTATATTTTTTGCTTTGAAAATAGAATATTACCGAAAATAACATCAAGGCAAATGGCATAATGAGTTTTGCAACATCACCAAACTTTATAATAAGTAAAAATAAAACAACGTACACGCAAAAACTTAATGCTAATGTTGTTATTCTATCGGCATATCTAATCACTACCAATGTAATAAATGGTAATACTGTAGAAAGAAATAACAATGGACTATCAAAAGATATAGAATCAATTAACATAAAAATGCCTATTGCTAAAAATATAAGACCTATATATAATAATGCTTCATCGGTTCCCGAATTATAAATCTTTTTGTTCTTAATAAAGTATTCCAAAATAACAAAACAAGCAGATGAGTATAAAAAACATGAGAATACCCAAAATCCAACACTGCTGTCGCTACTATACATGATGGAAGAAAACAGCAAGCTATAAATACCTAATGACGCTAAGGCAATGAAACAGATAAATATAAATAACCCAATTTTTACAAATACATTGGATGTTTGAAAGTTAGATGAATACTGGTTTAAAATAGTGGCGTACTGTTGGTTAGAAATTAATTTATTGGCATGCCAAAAAGCAGCCTTCTTTTTCAGTAAACTATTTTTTATGGTATCTATGTTATAGGCTTGCATTATTTAGTTTTTACAATTTTTTTAATATTTAAAAACAAAAAGATAACACCTACCGCGGATGCAATTACATACATCATCCCTAACATAAAAATACCCTCGTTCATATTATTTATTTTTGACAACAAATAAAATATAATGAAGGTTAATCCAATATAAGCATACAAAACAGAGAGTAATAAAAACAAATAAGATTGTTGAGCTAGGGCATATTTTATAAAATATATGCAGATACACGCTAGTATGAATAAGCTAATTAATTTTAAATCTTGATTAAACAAAACAGCTAATGTTGCAATACATAAAATATTTAAAGCAAAGTTATTGTATGTAAAATTAAAATGTTGTTTTATTTCTTTTTTATTTGAATACCAAGCCCAAACAGCCAATATGAATCCGAAAATTATAGCGGTAAAAACTAAGGATAAATCCGAAAAATCATTTCCATCAATTAATTGCCTTGGTGTAACACTTAAGCCAAATACACTTGCCAATCCACTAATAGCAATGGATAATATGCCTTTATGATCGAAGCGATATGCCAAATAAAAAGATACAATAGTAGGAATGGAAACCAAAGCGCCATAATGATCTCCAAACGGTCTATACTGAAATTGAAAATATCCAATAAACATTGCAAACAACATACATCCCAACAATGCTACGTAATCAAAAAACGGTGAGGTGTGCCTAGTTGTTTGGTTGGTGTATGGCAATTTATGTTTGTGGATGTAATAAAAAGATACAACACACGCTAGGCCAACTGCTGCTAAGATTGCTTGATGACCAATAGTATCAATATTTAAGTAAACTAAAACACCAATTCCGGCCGACAATAATAGAATACCTAAATACAAGATAGTTCGCAATTCCCAGTGAATGGAAAACAATCGATTGTTTTCAAAGAATTCAATATGTTTATATTGCTCTTCGTTAATGTGGCCATCTTTTAATATTTGATTGAGTTCAGTCATTTTAAGTTGCATAAATATAGTTAAAATGACTTAATTAACATTTATAATCAAGAAGTCTTATTAGTCAAAAGTCCCCTCCCATCCTATAACAAAACCGTTATAACAAAAACTTTCCGTTATAGTTTATTATCGTTTATATTTACGGTATGGTATTAACCTTATTAAAAGAAAGCGTTGTATTTGCTTGGGTAGCCTTACGTGCTAATAAACTTCGTACATTTTTAAGTTTATTAGGAATCACTATTGGCATCTTTGCTATTATTACGGTGTTTACCATTGTAGATAGTTTAGAGAAAAATATTAGAGGGAGCGTTCAAAGTCTTGGAGAAAACGTAGTGTTTGTGATGAAATGGCCTTGGACTTTTGGACCTGATTATCCTTGGTGGAAATATATGAATCGACCAGTTCCAGAAATTAGTGAATTAGCGGAAGTTGAAAGAAAATCTAAAAGTATAGAAGCTATAGGGTTTAGAATAGGTACTCGCAAAGTATTAAAGCGAAATAATAATACTATTGAAAACGGATTAGTAGCTGGTTGGTCCTATGGCTTTGGTCAGGTAAAATCGTTTGAAATTATTGACGGACGTTATTTTAGAGAGGATGAAGCCGAAGGAGGTTATAACGTGGTGATTTTAGGGCATACCATTGCCGATGGCTTGTTCCCAAATAATGAATACCCCATTGGAAAAACAATTAAAGTTGCTGGCAGAAACTGTAAAGTAATAGGTTTGTTTAAGAAAGAAGGAGAAAGTATGTTAGGGAATACGATGGATAACCAAGCGGTTGTGCCTTATAATTTTGCTCGTTTGTTTATGGATGTTAAATCAGAGAATAGCGACCCTTTTATTGCCGCTAAAGCAAAACCAGGTGTAACTAATGCGCAACTAAAAGATGAATTAACAGGTATTATGCGTGGCATTAGAGGATTAAAGCCAATGGCCGATGATGATTTTGCATTAAACGAAACAAACTTATTAAGTAAAAACTTTGATGGGTTGTTTGATATTGTGGGAATTGCTGGAGCTATCATTGGAGGCTTTTCTATTTTAGTGGGAGGTTTTGGTATTGCTAACATCATGTTTGTGTCGGTGCGTGAAAGAACTAATTTAATTGGTATCCAAAAATCATTAGGCGCTAAAAATTATTTTATTTTAGCTCAGTTTTTATTTGAATCGGTTTTTTTATCTTTAATGGGAGGCATCATAGGACTCTTACTGATTTATCTGCTCACTTTTGCCGCCCACGGGGCTATTGATATGGAAATCACGTTAACACGTTCAAATATTATTTTAGGGTTAACGATTTCGGTTTTGATAGGAATTATTAGTGGATTTATTCCAGCTTATGGCGCCTCACAATTAGACCCAGTAGAGGCAATAAGAACCAATTAACTTAGTAAACTCAGTTACAGATTTGAACAATTGAAAATAATAATAACAAAAATGTTAGAGGCACTTAAAGACAGAACCAATTAATATGGCACTAGTACAACGTCCAAAATCCATCAGCATTATTACTGTTACAGCTATTGTATTAGTGTTATTGGCATTCCCCATGTTGTTTACGCCATCTATAAAACGCATGGGCGATTTTGTGCCTATGATTTTAGGAATAATTATAACGCTACAGTTTATTTCTTTAATTGGTATTTGGCACATGAAACAATGGGGAGTGCAGCTATTCATCATCATGTTTTGCATACGAATAATTACTTTTATGTTTTTAGATATTTATAGCTATAGATTGTTTTTTAATATTCTGTACTCTGTTATCTTCATCATTTTCTTTTTAATCCATTATCGTAAGATGGATACGAATCTCTAAAAGCATCAATTTTCAACTTAATCAATTCATCGATTCATCGTTTCAAAAAGTTAATTTGTCTGAAAATGCTATTTAACTGTCAAATTATTTTGTTTTATTCAATCATTTAATTATATCTTTATATAGAATTAACATAAACGTTTACTCAACAAAACATACATTTTAATCAATAAAACCATGGTTGCAGAAGTTGAAACCCATAATTTGGTTGACCCCTTAAAGGCCTTTTTTGGCTTTAGTGGCTTTAAAGGAAACCAAGAAGCTATTATTAATAATATCCTAAATAAACAGGATACTTTTGTGATTATGCCAACGGGTGGAGGTAAATCACTTTGCTACCAACTGCCAGCTATTATGAGTGAAGGAACGGCGATTATTGTTTCTCCTTTAATTGCGTTGATGAAAAACCAGGTTGATGCAATTAGAGGTTTTAGTAATGAAACTGGAATTGCTCACTTTTTAAACTCATCTTTAAACAAATCGGAGATTGCAACCGTAAAAAAGGATGTATTATCAGGCAAAACAAAATTATTATATGTAGCACCCGAAACTTTAAATAAAGAAGATAACGTTGAGTTTTTCTCTGAATTTAAAATTTCGTTTTTTGCTATCGACGAAGCACATTGTATTTCAGAATGGGGTCATGATTTCCGTCCTGAATACCGTCGTTTACGCCCTATTATTGATAAATTAGGATCAGTGCCAGTAATGGCTTTAACCGCTACTGCTACTCCTAAAGTACAACACGATATTCAAAAAAACTTAGGAATGTTAGAGGCGAACTTATTTAAGTCGTCATTTAACAGAGAAAACCTGTATTATGAGGTTCGAGCTAAGCAAAACGTCATTAAAGAAATCATTAAATATGCTAAACAAAACTCTGGTAAATCAGGCATTATTTATTGCTTAAGTCGTAAAAAAGTAGAGGAAGTTGCTCAGGCTCTGATAGTTAATGGAGTTAAGGCAGCGCCTTATCATGCTGGCTTAGATGCTAAAGAGCGTGCAAAAACACAAGATGGCTTTTTAATGGAAGACATTGATGTAATTGTTGCAACTATTGCTTTTGGAATGGGAATCGATAAACCAGATGTGCGTTTCGTTATTCATCATGATATTCCAAAATCATTAGAAGGCTATTACCAAGAAACCGGTCGTGCTGGTCGTGATGGTGGCGAAGGAAATTGTTTAACGTTTTATAGTTATGATGATATCATGAAACTTGAAAAGTTCATGAAAGATAAGCCAGTAAACGAACAAGAAATTGGGAAACAAATGTTGTCGGAAACAGCATCGTTTGCGGAAACGTCTTCTTGTCGACGCAAATTTATTTTACATTATTTTGGCGAAGAGTTTAATGAAGTAAAATGTAACGAGATGTGCGATAACTGTCGTCATCCAAAACAAAAATTTGAAGCACAAGATGATTTATTGTTAGCTATTAAAGCGGTTAAAGAAAGTAAAGAAAAACATAAAGTTAAAGACATCATTAATTTATTAATAGGTAATTTAACTGCTACAGGTAAATCCTACAAACACAACGAGCTAAAAACTTGGGGCGAAGGTGTAGAAGCTGATAAAGACGATAAGTTTTGGAATGCTGTGATGCGCCAAGCTATTGTAAATGGTTTTTTTGCAAAAGACATTGAAAATTACGGCTTAGTAAAAATGACTGATAAAGGCAAAGATTTCTTAAAAAATCCTTTCAGTATTAAATTTACAAGAGATAATGATTTTAGTAATGCCGAAAGCGATAACGATGATGATATTGTTGCAGGAAAAGGCGCTAATAGTACTGATGAGGTATTATATGCGATGCTAAAAGACTTAACTAAAAAAATAGCTAAGCAAAATAATTTACCTCCTTATATTATTTTCCAAGAACCATCTTTAGAAGAGATGTCAATCAACTATCCGATTACGATGGAAGAAATGGCCAAAATCACTGGTGTTGGAGCTGGAAAAGCTGCTAAATATGGTAAGCCATTTTTAGAAGTAATCAAAAAACATGTTGAGGAAAACGATATTGAGCGTCCTAGCGATATGATTATTAAATCAGTAGTTAATAAATCAGGACTAAAAGTATTTATCATTCAAAACATAGATAGAAAAGTTAGCTTAGAAGATATGGCTAAAAACAAAAATCTGAAAATGAATGATTTATTAACGGAAATTGAAACTATTGTGACTTCGGGCACAAAAGTAAATATCAACTATTACATTGATCAAGTTATTGATGAGGATAAAAAAGATGATATTTATGAATGTTTACGTGAAGCCGAGACAGATGATATCAAAGCTATTTTAAAAGAATTAGGTGAAGATGAATATAGCGAAGAGGAAGTAAGGTTAATGCGCATCAAATTCATTAGTGAATTTGGAAATTAAAATTTAAGATTTTTGTTCTTAAAAAGTCGTTAGCAAAATCGTTAACGACTTTTTTTTAAACCCAGATTATGCATTAGGAATCGTAATGAGAGTTGAAAGCTTAATAAAACAGACACTTTTTTGACTGAAGCATAGTAACCACTATGATGAAGGAGAAAAAGTGGCAAAGCGTTCTGTTTTGAAGAGGTTTCAGCT
>JBEIPP010000042.1:0-22314 GCA_040376995.1 Flavobacteriales bacterium | reverse complement strand
TCGTTGATTCAGAATCGTGAGGAGCGCATTCTGTTCCTCCGTAAAAATCCGTCCGGTCTGATTGCCGATGACGGCATCCGACCGTTTCAAGACGTCGATTTGACGCTCTCCTTCGGCGCGCTTCCGCAAGACTTCATTATGCTGTTCTTCCAGTTTCGTGAAGGTGTCCAACGCCGCTCTGGCTTCGTCCGAAAGAAACACCTGACCTTCTTTTTCTTTAAAGGCTCCCGATTCAAAATAATATTCTATTTGCTTAATAGTAGTGTTTATTGTTTCATCCGTCCATATTTCGGTACTCGGGATTTTTAAATAGCTTTTATGAATTTTATCAGTTAATTCTAATTGTTTTTCTGATATCACATCCCAATCAAATTTTTTGGTTTGATAGGTTGGAATATTTAAAACTGAACGTTGCCAATAAAATAATTTAAATGCTGCTAATTCTTTTGAAAAGAAAGAGTGAAAAATTGGAATCTCTTCAGCTGCATAAATAATTTTAGCATCCTCTGATTTTTGTAAACGTTCTAGTTGATTTAATAAACTAGTTAAATAGCTCTCAAAATTTTCTTCTGAGTCTGTTAACTTAATATAATTACAAGTTACAGAGCCGCCTTTATTTGAAAAAACCGAATCAACTGAGATACGGTAATGCTTACAAATTTTATATGTTTCATCTAAACTTAATTCTGTTTCATTTCTCAATCTTCGATAAGCACTATCATTACTGATTTTTAACAAGTCTGCTATGTCGTCAACTAATGATACATTTGAAGGAACCACTTGCTTTAAATGCTTTATAAACACTTCTTGCATTTCAAATGTTGATTTTACCGTTGGTTTTTTACTAGCCATTGTATGGTGTTTTATTCTAATAAAAGTATTGATTATTTGCAAAAAATGCAAATAATCAACTTAAGCATATGATTTTTCGCATAATCAAAGCCATTGATTATTTAAAAAGCAGTTGGTTTTTGAATTTTTTGCAATAAAACTAGTTGCTGAACTGTAAAGCCGTTTCATTAGCCCTTACCTCTAATCTAATTTTGACCTATAAAAAAAATATAAAACTATGAAAACAATCAAGTTAAAAAATGCTTTACAAGTTCTAGTGATTTGTGCATTAATAATAACAACGGTTATAATTACTAAAAATATTATTCATAATGTTAAATATTTATACGGATTAGAAACTGTAGGAGGTGGAATGACTTGTTTTTTTGATATGATTCAATAATTACATGAATATGAAAAAACAAATTATTCACTATCAGTTATTCTTATTTCTATTATTTATCTCCATTAAAAAATAAAATCATGATCTCATTATATCAACTCAAACCAAGATTCCAGCAATTACTGTTACCTATCTTAAATGAGTTACATAAGCAACGTATTAACGCAAATAGTATCACGATACTGGCAATTGTTTGGTCTGCATTGATAGGAGTATTGTTATTTCTGTCTACTAATCACCCAATTTATTTATTATTTGTGGCTTTAGGTTTATTGGTTAGAATGGCTTTAAATGCCTTAGATGGAATGATGGCTAGAAATTTTAATCAACAGAGTAAGCTCGGAGAAGTGCTGAATGAACTTGGAGATGTTGTGTCAGATGCCATAATTTTTTGTGCATTGTTCTCGTTTTCTTATGCAAATAATACATTGGTTTTTCTTTTTATTATACTGTCTATAATCAACGAGTTTTCTGGTGTATTAGCAAAACTTATTTCAGGAACTAGACGATATGATGGTCCCATGGGAAAAAGTGACAGAGCATTATTAATTGGATTGTGGAGTTTGTTATATTTTATTTTTCCAACAATTGGATACGTTTTTAATACAATACTTTTTATTGCCATCATACTTTTACTACTAAGTACTTATAAAAGATTATCTAACTCTTTATAATATATAACTATGAACAATATATTACATCAAATCGACTCCAATGTTTTATCTTTTATACTGATTTTATTTTCGGTATTAACATTCGCTAGTGCTTTATTTTTTGTTTGGGGAAAATTGAAACCTGAAGCGTATTTAACCGAACTAAAAACGAGATGTAAATCTTGGTGGATAATGTCAACAGTATTTTTAATAGCAACAGTCTTTAGTACAAAAATATCTTATATCGCTTTTGCTTTACTATCTTTTGTGGCACTTCGAGAATTATTTACCATTTTGAAATTGCGACAAGAAGACAGAGCTGCAATGTTATTATGTTATTTAGCAATTCCCATTCAATATTTTTTTACATATCAAGGGTACTTAATTGCTAGTTTAGTTTTTATTCCAGTATTTATGTTTGTGGCGTTGCCATTTCGTTTAGTACTAGTTGGGCAAACAGAAGGTATCATACAATCAATGTCTGTTATTCAAGCAACATTAATGATTGCTTTGTTTGGTTTAAGTCATTTAGGATTGCTTTTATCAATACCTGGCGGACGAGGAATATTGTTCTTCTTAGTTTTTATAGTTGAGATGAATGATGTGTTTCAATTTATTTGGGGTAAATTGTTAGGTAAGCATAAAATTTTGCCAAAAGTTAGTCCAAACAAAACTTGGGAAGGTTTTATTGGAGGGGTTTTAACAACTACCGCTTTAGGCTTTGCTCTTAAATTTTTAACACCTTGTAATAATTCTCAAATTATTTTAATTAGTTTTTTAACCGCTATTGCTGGATTTATTGGCGACGTAATAATAAGTTCAGTAAAACGAGATTTGCACTTAAAAGATACATCAACAGCTATTCCAGGGCATGGTGGCGTGTTAGACAGAATAGATTCGTTAGTAGTAGCAGCCCCTGTGTTTTTTCACTTAGTATATTTTTTAATCAAATAAAATTATAAATCATGAGGCAGTTATTTTTAAATATTATTTATAAGGGAATTGTTCCTTTTATTTTAAAACCATTAACAGGCGTAAAATATAAACATGCCGAAGTTTTATCAGAAGCAAAACAATTTATTATTATCGCAAATCACAATAGCCATATAGATACTTTAGCTTTAATGAGTGCTATACCAAAACATAAAATAGTTGAAGTAAAGCCCGTGGCTGCTGGTGATTATTTTGGAACTACAAAATGGAAATCATTTATAACCATATTATTCACTAATGCTTTGTTAATTCCTAGATGTTGTTCTTTAAGAAATAGAAGTAAAGACCCTTTTCGTATCATGATGAAAGCATTAAAACGCGGTCAATCTTTAATTGTTTATCCAGAAGGTTCTAGAGGTAAGGCCAATGAAATTCAGGAATTTAAAAATGGAATAGGGCATATTCTATTAAAATTTCCTCATATAGCATATATCCCAACTTATATTGAAAACACTGGGAAAGTTCTCCCAAAAGATGCTCTTGTTCCAATACCCTTTAATTGTAAAGTCGTATTTGGAGAGTTACAATATTGTAAAGGAAAGAATGCAAAAGAAGTTGTAACAAATATGTTTGATGAAGTAAATAATTTAAAAGCAGCATAAATCATGAAAATAAAAATCCTAAACAAAATACCTCATATCTTATTATATTCACGTTTGGTAGTAGCTATATTGCTTGTTATATTTTCCTTTTTACAAGTATCTCCAGTTGTAATTGTTGCGTTGAGTATTTATGCAATATTAAGTGATGTATTTGATGGCATTATAGCGCGCCATTTAAAAATTTCAACTCAAGATATGAGACGAATGGATACTAAAATCGATACCGTGTTTTGGTTTAGCTGTTTGTTCTATATATGTATCAATCATCATGCGTTCTTAAAATCCCATTTACTACAAATAGGTGTTTTGGTTTTTTCGGAATTCTTTATCATTGGTTTTGGATTTATTAAGTTTCAAGAACGCATCTCTTATCACACAATTTTGTCTAAATTTTGGGCAATCTTACTGTTATGGTTTTTTGTCGATTTGGTATTGAATAATACCTGTTATATCAGTTTTAATATCTCTTTTTGGTATGGAATGGCTGTTCAAATTGAAATTTTATTAATAGCAATCATTCTTAAAAACCCTCAAACGGATGTTCCAGGACTTATACCAGCTATTAAATTGAGAAAAGGCATGAAAATCAAAAGAAATCGACTTTTTAATGGCTAATTGAGTTACTTAACTAACAAATTGCTGTTTACAATTAACTTTTTACAACAAAAACTTAACGTTTTTTTTGGTTTAGTTTTGTTTTATTGAGAAAACAACTAACTTAATCAATCATTAAACAACTAATTTATGAATAGAATTTCTACAAAACTTTATTTGTTAGCGGTTTTTTTGGTTGTTTTAAATGTCACTTTTGCTCAATTATCAATTACTGCGCAAGCAGGAGGGCTTAAATTCTTTGGTGATGTAGGTAAAAAAGGAGATGCTAATTTTTTTAGCGATACAAGATTAGGGTACGGATTAGTTGTAGAGTATAGAATTGGCAAAGTTTTAGGGATTGGTGTCGATGCTATGTATGGCAAATTAGCAGGCACAGATAATGACAAGTCTTCTTATTTAAATTTTCAATCAACCGCTATGGGTGGTGGACTTAATGTTTTTGCTTTTTTCGACAAGTTAGGAGCAAAAGAAAGAGAAGTAGCTCCATATATTCATGCCGGTTTCGGATATTTAATGTTCGATTCTTATGGCGATTTATTAGATAAAAATGGTACAAAATATAATTACTGGAGCGATGGTTCCATTCGTAATTTAACTGAATCCCCTGCAAATGAAACATTATCAGCAGTTATTAAAAGAGATTACAAATATGAAAGTCAATTAAAAGATTCGGCAGTTAATTATGCCCGTAATACATTTTATATTCCAGTTGGTATTGGAGCTAAATTTCAAATGGGATTCAGAACTAGTTTAAGAGTTGGAGTTGCATATAATATTTGCATGAGCGATTATATTGATAATTATAAAAAAGGTGGAAATGATAGTTGGGCGTCTGCAAATGTTGGTTTAAATATTCATTTTGGCAAAAAACCTAAAGACGCATACAGTAATGTTGATTTTAATGCGGTTGATAATTCTGATACTGATGGTGATGGCATTAAAGATTTAGATGATAGATGTTTGGGTACACCAAAAGGAATTAAGGTGGATGAAAAAGGTTGCCCTGATGATAAAGATAAAGATGGTGTATTTGATTATTTGGATAAAGAATTAACATCTAAAAAAGGAGCAAAAGTTGATGGCAATGGAGTTACTATTAACGAAGATGAATTAGCAAAACGCCAATTAGCTTGGGATAGCTTAGCCATTGAAAGAAGTGAAGGATTTAATAACACTCCAAGTTTATCCTATCTAGAAGATATTGAAATAAAAACAAAAGAAAATCAATCTAAAACTGGAAAAATACCTACTATACCTTCTGAATTAGTAGAAGCAGATTATAACAAAGATGGTATTATTTCAGCATCAGAAATTACAAAAACAATTGATGGATTCTTCGATGGAGAAAATTCATTCAATGTTGAGAAGATAAACAAACTCATCGACTTTTTCTTTGAGCAGTAAAACAAGCATATGATAAAACCACTTATTATTTTATTTAATACTGTTTCAGTATTTTTATTTAGCTTTTTCTTTGGCGATACACCTGTCAATATAACTGGTAGTTTTCCTAAACAGGCCAAAATAGCAACGGAATTTGTATCAGAAATAAAAATTAACAAAGGAAGTATCAGTGGTTTTGCTAAGCTTCAATTAGAAGTACCTCAAGGGTTCACGGTTAAAGAATTGGAGAGCAAAGGAGGTAATTTTACTTTTGCTACCAATATTGCTAAAATTATTTGGACCTCTACTCCAAACGATGCAGAGTTTACAGTTAAATTTACTATCAGTGCTGATGCTTCTGCTGCTGGAGCAAGAGTTATTACATCAAAGTATTCATATGTAAATAATAACAACAAAGAGTCGGTTGAAATGACTCCTGCTGAAATTATCATAGGAGATGCATCTGCAGAAAATCCAATTGTTTCTGATACTCAGTCAGAAACCATCGTTCCAGTTGCTTCGGAAATTACACCAATTGAATCTGCTCCAATTACAGCAGCAGCTTTTGATAATCATTCTGAACCAAACTCAAATATTATTTGTTCTCGAATCATTACAAGTGGTTATTCTGCCAATACCCATAAAGTTGAAGTGCGAATAAAAAAAGGAGATATAAAAGGGTTTGCTAAATTTCAAGAAATGTTGCCAGCTGGTTATACTGTAAAAGAAGATAATACAAATGGCAGTTCGTTTTCTATATCAGACGGTAAATTAAAATTTGTTTGGGTTTCTTTGCCTTCCGAGAATGAGTTGTTAGTGTCTTATATTTTAGAAAAAACAAATACTTCAGTTCCAGATGCAAAATTAGACAATGGTGAGTTTTCTTATCTAGAAAATGATCAAAGTAAAAAAGTAAAATTACCAATTGATGTGATTGGAGCTGTAAACACCGTTGATGTTGTGAAAAAAGAAACGCCAGTTCAAACTCCTACTGTTGCTACAGAGGTTACAAATACTACTCAGGTTACTGCTATAGAAACAGTTAAAACAGAATCTAAGACGGCCGAACCACTTAAAACAAAAACGAATGAGGTTGTTGCTAAAAAAGAAGGGAATATAGTTTATAATGTTCAAATTGGTGCTTTTAGAAACGCTATCCAATCTAGTGTTCTATCGAAAAAATTTAACATAACAGAAACGATTAAGAGTGAAATGAATGAGGGATACAGTAAATTTATGGTTGGAGTTTTTAGCGAATATAAACAAGCTCGCTCTCATAGAGAAGATATAAAACAAAAAGGATGTAATAGTGCTTTCGTAGTTGCTTATAATGGTTCTAAAAGAATTACTGTTCAAGAAGCATTAATGATAACGAATCAAAAATGGTTTAAATAACCATTTATATATTTTTGTATTGAAGCCACGATAAATGCTTAAAAAAGTACTTTTCATATTTCTTATTTTAATTTGTTCTTTTCTTAAAGCACAAAGGGATTCTGCTGTTACTAGCTCCATCTCGCCAGACACACTTTCTAAACAAAAAAAAGAAATCAATCAAAATCCACCAGTTTTAGGCGAAGTTTTTAAACCTAAAATTTCCCTAGGAGTAGGGATGCTTTCTTTTCATGGAGATTTATATGAAAAGCATTACCAAGCGCCTTGGACAGCTAGAATTGGCTATGATTTAAATATTTCTCAACGTTTATTTAAATCATTTCAACTTAATTTTAATGTTTTGTTCGGAAAATTAGGAGCTAATGAATGGGTAAACGGACGACAAGAAAATTTTCAATCAGAAATTAGAGCTGGAGGGTTAAGTTTAATGTATGATTTTGGGAATTTTATTCCAGATAAATATAAAATACGACCATGGATTTCTGCTGGATTTAACTCCTTCGAATTTCTATCTAAAACAGATTTGTATGATAAATACGGAAATCAATATTATTATTGGAATGATGGGTCTATTAAAAATATTGACGAAAGTGCTCCTACGGCTTCGCTAGCTGTAAATTTAAATAGAGATTATGTTTACGAAACAGATATTAGAGAAAGAGATAAAGATGGTTTTGGAAAATACCAAGAACGTTCATGGGCTTTTCCTTTAGGAGCTGGCGCTTTAATGAAAGTTACAGATAGATTTGATTTTAAAATCGGCTTTCAATATTATTTTACAACTACCGATTATATTGATGGTATTACAAAAAATAGTTTAGGAACAAGAACTGGAACTAAACAAAAAGATAATTTCGTTTATACCTCTTTTGCTTTACAATATGATTTGGTATTGAAGAAAAAAGACAAAGGAGATACACTACCTGATGGTTATTTTGATAGTGTAGATTGGCTCGCGATTGATAATGATGATTATGATGGAGATGGAGTGAGAGATTGGGACGATAAATGTCATGGAACACCTAAAGGAGTTAAAGTTGATGCAAATGGGTGTCCGTTTGACGATGATAATGATGGTGTAGCAAATCACGAAGATGACGAATTAGCATCTCCTCAGGGGGTTGAAGTAAATGTAAAAGGTGTTGCTTTAACCGATGAATATTGGCAAAACTGGTACAATATGTACATGGATAGTGGCAATGTTGTTAAAACGGAGGTCATTGAGAATTTCTATGCAATTAAGAAAGATTCAACAGGAAAATCAAACCAAGTTAATAGTTCTAAAACTGATAAGTTATATACCGTTGAATTAGCTAGATATACAGGGCCAGTTCCTAATGATGAAATGACGTATCTATTAAGTATTGGTGATGTTCTATCTACAGTGTTGGATGATAATACTACAGTGTTATATACTGCTGGAACTTACAAGGAAATTCAAAATGCCATTAAACGAAGAGATGAATTTATTGCTGATGGGAAAAAAAATGCAAAAGTTGGTTATTTTAAAAATGGACAGTTGATTAGCTTAAACGACGATGAATTAAAACAATCAATGGCATCTTCTTCTAGTACAACTTCGGTAGCTGTTGAAAATGGTTTTGCAAACGATGAAAATGAATTCGATAAAGGAGCGATTGTATATCGCGTACAATTAGGTGCTTATAAAAATAGAATTTCAAGAGAAATATTTAAAAATGCAGGATCAGTAGTCGAGCTTAAAACAGATGATAATAATTTCCGTTACGCAACTAAAGGATTTAGAACAATTGAAGACGCCGCTAATTCAAAAGCTAACTTATTATTAGAAGGTTATGGAGACGCCTTTATTACAGCATATAAAAATGGTAAACGTATTCCTATGAGTGCTACAAAAGCAACCATGGAAACAAACGAAAAAGAAGATATTAATAAAATAGAATTATTTAGTTCAATTGATAAATCATCAGTAAGCTTTAAAATCCAGTTGGGAGCTCTTCGCAAAGCGGTTTCTAATGATATGGAAGAAAAAACAAAAGATTTAGAAGGTCTAGAAAAACAATCCACAAGTACAGATATGATTAGATATACAGTTGGAACATTTAATGATTATTCTAAAGCTGATAAATATCGTCAGAAGTTGGCGGATAAAGGATTCACAGAAGCCTTTGTTATTGCGGTGTTTAAAGGTCAGGTTATTTCAATTCAGGATGCCTTAGAACTTTTAAAGTAATACGTGGATTTATTTATTGCAATCACTATTCCGTGAAATAATTAGTATTAACTTTCATAATTTTTTAATGTTATCTTTTGTAATTATTGCTAGTAACCTGAAAAAAAAGAAGTGAAATATACTCTTTATATTGGATTACAACAAAGAGCGATAAATGAACCTGGAGTTTCTGTTAAACCCAGATTATGAATTAGGAATCGTAATGAGAGTTGAAAGCTTAATAAAACAGACACTTTTTTGACTGAAGCATAGTAACCACTATGATGAAGGAGAAAAAGTGGCAAAGCGTTGTGTTTTGAAGAGGTTTCAGCTCGTAATAAATTTTCTAATGCGTAATCTGGGTTAAAATTAAATCAAGTTTAAAACAACTTCAATTAGGATTAATCACCTTAAAAAGAAATAAGAATTTCAAAAATAAAAAAACTCCATAATTTTAAACCCTCAACATTGAGGTTTTTTGTAGTTTGATTTATGAGTTTTACTGTTGTTTTTTAGTGTATGTCAAGCTAAACTACCGCTTATATAATTTGTTATAAAGAAGCAGCTATTGTTTATACATTTACATTTTAATTTTAATATGCAGTGTACATTATTAATACTTGCCCTTCTTTTTGGATGTAACATTTTTGCTCAAATACCAGGTGGAATGGGTGGAATGACAAATATGAAAGATCCAAAGTTGGGTAGAGTATATGGCAAAGTAGTTGATGCTAATACTGGTAAGCCAGTTGAATATGCCTCTGTACAGGTGTTATGGTATAGTAAGGATAGTTTATTTGGGGGCACTTTAGTAAAAGAAAATGGTGATTTTGCAGTGGATGGATTGCCATCTTTTGGACAGATACGCGTGAAAATCAAGTTTATTGGATACAAAGATTATTTACAAAAAGTGTACATCGTTCCGCCAGATAAAATAGACCAGGATTTAGGAGATATTAAACTAGCCGTTGACGATAAATTATTAAATGAAGTAGATGTGATTGCTGAAAAAAGTGCAGTTGTGTTGAGTATTGATAAACGTACATATAATGTAGAAAAAGATTTATCTGTAAAAGGAGGAACTGCTGTTGACGTCATGAAAAACATTCCTGGTTTAACAGTGGATGCTGATGGTAATGTTCAACTTCGTAACCAATCTCCAACCATTTTTGTGGATGGAAGACCAACAACTCTCACGCTACAGCAAATTCCCGCTGATCAAATTGATAGAGTAGAAATCATCACCAACCCTTCTGTGAAGTATGATGCAAGTGCTACAGGTGGTATATTAAATGTGGTGATGAAACGTAACAACAAGCCAGGATATAACGGTATGGTTATGGCATACGTAGGAACAGGAGATAGATATGGTGGGATGGCAAACATCAACGTAAAGCAAGGAAAATGGAATACTTCTTTGATGTATTCATACAATCAGGGTATTAATAACAATCTTGGTTTTACAAAACGTACTGATTTAGATAGTGGAGTTACAACTGGTCATTTCAATCAGGATAATAATACCCGAATGATGAACATATTTAATTTTGGACGATTTGGAATTGACTATTATATCAATAATAGAAATACAATTTCTTTAAATGGTATGCTTATGGGTGGTGAGTTTAAAACAACTGATAATCAAGCTTTTGTTGGAGATAGAATTTTTGGACCAAGTATTGTTTTATACACAGGTGGTCAAGTGAATAATCAAAAAGCAGCTTTTCAAAATTATAACGGACAATTGTTATACAAAAAAACGTTTCCTAAAGTAGGAAAAGAATTAACGGTTGATGCTAATTATAATTATACAACTTCTAAAAATGGTTATGTGTTTGCTTCCCAAACCAAATTTACTTATTTAAATAATGATAGTACTCCCCCTAATGATTATCAAAAAAATATTGGTTCTACAATTGCCAATCAATATGTGTTTCAGTTGGATTACGTCAATCCAATTTCTGATACAAGAAAGTTTGAAGCTGGGGTAAAAGCATATTACAAAAACTCTATTAGTGAGAATAAAACTTCTGTTGCAAAGGGTAGTGAAGATAGCTATCGAAAGAGTGATACACTTAGTAATCGTTATGTCATTGATGATATGATTAATGCGGCTTATGTAAATTATAATGATAAGATGTTTTGGGGTATTGGTTATCAGGCAGGTTTGCGTTTTGAACAGTCATATTATAAAGGAAACATAACCGACAAACAACAAAAATTCTCATACAATTATCCATCGACCTCAGATGATATTTTAAAATCACTATTTCCGGCAATTTATTTTTCAAAAAAACTCAAAAAAAGCCAAGAAGTGCAGTTAAATTTCAGCCGAAAAATCCAACGTCCGAATTTCTTTCAGTTAATGCCATTTGTGATGTTTGCTGATAGGCAAAATAAAAGAATAGGTAACCCTCAACTAAAACCAGAATTTAAAAACATAGCAGAGTTGAATTATAACAAAATTATGTCTAAAGGAAGTTACTTGGCTTCAGGTTATTTTAGATACGAAGAGCAGCCTATTACTGACGCTGCTTATTTTAGCGAGGATCCAACAGAGCCCAATTTATTAGTAAATACAACTATTAATGGTAAAGATGCTATTCGTTATGGATTAGAAAACACTTTTAAATGGACATTTTGGAAAAAAGTAGATTGGACTGTGAATGCGAATGCTTATTACATTTACATGAGAGGTAAAATTGTTCCTACAGAACCTGAAGTTACAACAGAAGGTTATGCTTGGAATGCAAAAACAACTATTTCATATAAATTCCCAAAAAATATAACACTGCAAGTAAATGGTAATTATGAATCGCCAAAAATATTATTGTTAGGAGTGGCAAATCAAATTTATTCAGTGGATATTTCATTAAACTATATGTATCAAACCAAGTGGATTTTTAATGCCACCTTAAGTGATGTGTTTAATACCCGCAGAATGGGTACTCATTTCGAGACACCATACTATAATCAAGATTTGTCACGTCGTCGAGAGTCTCGTTATTTTCGATTTAATGTAACTTATTTATTTGGAAAAATGGACGCTTCAATCTTTAAACGCGGCAAACAAATGAAAGGCATGGGTGGTCAGGAAGGAAATCAAGATGGATTGGATTTTAAATAAGGTATAATTTCCCAAAAAAATACAAAAGAAGCCCTTCGTAAAAGTTGGGCTCTTTTATTGTATAAACGGTTAGTCAAACACAACAATTTTATTTACATTCGTTACATAATTAAAATAACACATGATTCAATTAAAATCTTTATTGCCATTAGCAATGGCGTTTGTAGTGGTAAATTCTTCTGCTCAAACAAAAACTGCTACACCAGCAGCTACTTTAAAAGAAGGTTCAAAAGTTCCATCTCTTAATTTCGAATACGCTTTAAATGATCCTTTTAAAGCAAGAATTTATACTTTAAAAAATGGATTAAAAGTTTATATGAGTGTTTATAAAAATGCACCTCGTATTCAAACCTATATCGCTGTAAAAGCAGGTAGTAAAAACGACCCAGCAACTGCAACAGGTTTAGCTCACTACCTAGAACACATGGTGTTTAAAGGAACAGATAAATTTGGAACAAAAGATTTCGAAAAAGAATCTGTTGAGATTACAAAAATTGAAAACTTATACGAAACATATCGTCAAACAAAAGATGATGCACAACGTAAAAGCATATACCACCAAATTGATAGTATTTCTGGAGTAGCTTCAAAATATGCCATTGCAAACGAATACGATAAAATGTTAGCTGGTATTGGCGGGCAAGGAACAAATGCATTTACGTCTTTTGATCAAACGGTTTATGTAAATGATATTCCTTCTAATCAATTAGAAAATTGGTTAAAAATTGAGGCAGAACGTTACCGTAAACCAGTTTTACGTTTATTTCATACAGAATTAGAAGCTGTATACGAAGAAAAAAACAGAGGCTTAGATAACGATAATAGTAAATTATGGGAAGCTATTTTTGCTGGATTATTTACAAATCATAATTACGGAAAACAAACAACGATTGGTACAATTGATCATTTGAAAAATCCTTCAATGAAGGAAATTATGAAGTATTTCAATGCCAATTACGTTCCTAATAATATGGCCATTTGTTTGAGTGGTGATTTTAATCCAGATGAAACCATCAAGTTAATTGAAAAAACATTTGGTTCAATGCCATCAAAGCCAATAACACCTTATACTTATGATAAAGAAGTTCCAATTACTCAAAAAGTAGTAAAAGAAATTATTGGACCAGATGCAGCTAATTTAGCTATGGCTTGGCGTTTTGCAGGCACGGGGAGTAAAGATGCAGATATGATTACCTTAATAAATTTATTATTAAGTAATGGAAGAGCTGGTTTACTAGATTTAAATTTGAACCAAGAACAAAAGGTTTTAAATAGCGGAAGCTTTGCTTATGTTTTAAAAGATTACTCAACGCATATCCTATTTGCTGAGCCTAAAGAAAGCCAAAAATTAGAAGATGTAGAGAAATTGTTATTAGATCAATTAGAATTATTAAAAAAGGGTGAATTTCCTGATTGGTTAATGAGCGCTGTTATCACGGATATGAAATTGCAAAAAACAAAAGAGTTAGAGAACAACCAATCTCGCGCTATGGCTTTTGTGGATGCTTTTGTTAATGACACAAAATGGCAGCAAGCGGTAAATGCAGTTGATCGTTTGTCAAAAATCACGAAGCAAGAAGTAATGGATTTTGTGAAAGCGAATTATAACTCGAACAATTATGTAATAGCTTATAAAAGAATAGGAGAAGATAAAAATATACAAAAGATAGAGAAGCCTAAAATAACTCCAGTAGAAGTAAATAGAGATGATCAATCACCGTTTGTGAAAAATATTTTAACAGCTAAGGCCGCTGACATACAACCTAAGTTTATTGATTATGATAAGGATGTAATGAAAGCAACTATGAATGGAAATATCCCAGTTATTTATGGTCAAAACACCGAAAATCAATTATTTGATTTGTATTATGTATTTAATATGGGAACTAATAATGATAAACTATTACCAGTAGCTATTGATTATATTCCTTATTTAGGAACAAGTAAAATGACTCCTGCTGAAGTTCAGCAAGAGTTATATAAATTAGGGTGTTCATTTAATGTGTTTAACTCTGATAATCAAACTTGGGTAAGTTTAACAGGATTAAGTGAAAACTTTGAAAAAGCATCTCGTTTATTTGAAGGTTTATTTGCTGATCCAAAAATAGATGATGCAACTCTGAAAAATTTAGTATCTGATATTCTTAAGAAACGTAGCGATGCTAAACAACAAAAGAGAACTATCTTACAAAAAATGATGGTAAATTATGCGAAGTATGGCGCATCTAATCCAGCTACAAATATTTTATCTGAAGAAGAATTAAATAAATTGCAGCCAGCGCAAATTGCAGAGTTAATAAAATCATTAATGACTTACCAACATAAAATTTTATACTACGGCCCTAAGTTAATTGGAAATGTAAAAGAAATTTTAAATACAGTTCATACAGTTCCTGCTTCAGGATTAAAACCAGTTCCATTGGAAACTAATTTCGTTAAGCAAACATTTAATAATACTGTATATGTAGTGGATTATGATATGAAACAAGCCGAGATTGTTATATTAACGGAAGGAGATAAATATGATGCTACTAATGTTCCATTAATTAATATGTATAACGAATATTTTGGAGGCGGCATGAGTTCTGTTGTGTTTCAAGATTTAAGAGAGTCGAAAGCATTAGCTTACTCATGTTATTCAGTTTATAGAAGTCCAAATACACCAAAATTGCCATTTTATAATTTTTCATATATTGGCTCACAGGCTGATAAATTACCAGAAGCAATGGCAGGTATGATGAATTTGTTGAATAACGTTCCAAAATCTGATATTGCATTTGGTGCTGCCAAAGAAGCTATTTTACAAGGAATAAAAACTGAGCGTATTAATAAGGCTGATATTTTATTCGATTATTTAAATGCTGAGAAATTTGGTTTAAAAACAGATATTAGAAAAGATGTTTTTGCTAAAGTAGCAACGATGACTTTTGAAGATGTGAAAAAGTTTCAAGATGAAAAAATTAAAAACAAACCAGCATCTATTTTAGTGTTAGGTAAAAAAGATATGTTAGATATTAAAACATTAGAGAAGTATGGTACAGTGAAGTACTTAACTTTAAAAGATGTGTTTGGATATTAATACCATTAATAATAAAAAAGCCCCGATAAATTTTACCGGGGCTTTTTTTATGAACTAAACATGAGATAAATTAGACCTTAAACAAAGGGTATTTACTCATCATGGTATTAATTTTTGATTTTAATTTCGCTAATTCTTTTGGATTATCTTTGTTTTTTAAAGCAGCATCAATAAAGTCAACTATTTTTATGCAATCTTTTTCTTTTAATCCACGGCTTGTAATGGCAGGCGTTCCAATACGAATACCAGAGGTAACAAATGGAGATTTATCATCAAAAGGAACCATGTTTTTATTAACAGTTATATCAGCTTCACCTAAAGCTTTTTCAGCATCTTTACCTGTTAAGCCTTTGCTACGTAAATCAATTAACATACAGTGATTATCTGTTCCTCCCGAAATAATTTTATATCCTTTAGCAACCAATGCAGTTGCCATTGTTTGAGCATTTTTAATCACTTGAATACAGTAGTGCATATACTCGTCAGATAAACATTCTCCATAAGCTACAGCTTTAGCGGCAATAACATGTTCCAATGGTCCTCCTTGTGTTCCAGGGAAAACTCCCATATCTAAACAAGCACTCATCATTTTTAATTCTCCTTTAGGAGTTTTTTCTCCCATAGGATTTTCAAAATCCTTACCCATCATAATCATACCACCTCTTGGTCCACGTAATGTTTTATGCGTTGTTGTAGTTACAATATGACAATGAGGTAATGGATCATTTAAAATACCTTTAGCTATTAATCCAGATGGGTGCGAAATATCAGCTAATAATAAAGCGCCAACAACATCAGCAATCTTACGTAAACGAGCATAATCCCAATCACGAGAATAAGCAGAGGCACCGCAAATAATCATTTTTGGTTTTTCTTTTTTTGCTGTTTCTTCTAATTTATCGTAGTTTACTCTTCCAGTTTTTTCATCTACACCATAAAAAGTAGCACGGTATAATTTTCCTGAAAAGTTAACTGGTGAACCATGGGTTAAATGTCCACCATGTGATAAATCAAAACCTAAAATAGTATCGCCTGGTTTTAAGCAAGCAAGCATTACTGCCGCATTTGCTTGTGCGCCAGAGTGTGGTTGAACATTAACCCATGCTGCGCCAAATAATTCTTTTGCTCTATCAATAGCTAATTGCTCCACTTTATCTACTACCTCACAACCACCATAATAACGCTTAGAAGGTAAGCCTTCAGCATATTTATTAGTTAAAACGCTTCCCATCGCTTTCATAACTTGATCACTTACGTAGTTTTCACTAGCAATCAATTCAATTCCACGGGTTTGACGTTCTTTTTCTTCTTTAATTAATTTAAAAATGGTAGTGTCTTTTTTCATAGTATGTAAGTTTATTGTTCTGTTTGAAGTTTGTTATATAGTTTACTAGATGCTAATATAAAAAATGCAACTAATGGAGATTGAGCAATACCCATTAACCATCGGCTAAAAGTGTATTCACCTCCATCAAATTTTTCATTTATAAAATAGTTATACAACATTGAAATACTTGCCAAAGCTAATAATAATAGATAAATATAAATAATAGATTGGGCAATTTTTTTATGGTCACATAATTGTTTAACTGTGAAATAACTGGCAAAAAAATAAGCCAAGAAGTATAAAATAGTTAATGGGTATTTTATAAAATACAAAGTGCTATAATCAAATTGATTAAAATAGAATAAGCTATCTGGTAAATGAAAATCGTAGTGTTTATAAAATAAAGAATAAAGTCTACTATTTAAATTCACAAAAACAAATTCTCGGGTAAACCCTAAAAATGCAAATAACGCTATAAAAAATATGTATTTAAAACTAGTTTTCAAATGGCTTTTTTGTATTTGAAAATTTATTAACCCACAACATCCATAAGCCAAAAACAACACTGTAGGCTATAAAAGTGAAGGTGTAGGTGTGATTAAAATCTAAATATTCGTAATTATAATTGGCTATTAAAGCTAGGGCTACAATTCTAATAATATTAATGGCATGTACTATCAGTATTCCTAAGGGGATATACCATAATTTGTTTTTATTGCTTCCGGGGTAGGCTATCACAAAAATAGCAAATAAAAACATGAGGGTTATACCGTTACATGGTCCTCCAATCCATACTCCGTTAGAGCCATCAATGCCAAAAACTTGCATGTCGTTTACATCTCTACTTGCAAATGTTTTATAACCAAGTTTATCAAAAATCCATCTACAAAGGTTAATGATTTGTCGTACAAAAAGTTGATCGCCTCTGGTAACACGTTTTAAGATAAATTCGTACAAAAAGTAACATGTTCCATATAACAAAGCTGCTTTTACGATAAAAAACTGAAATTTATTTTTTTTGAGTTGATTAAGCATACTAAAAAACCCCCCGAAAGTTAGCGGGGGGTTGAAGGTTATAAAGAGTTCTCTTCTTTTTTATTTTTATAAAGTTTTCTACCTCCGTAAATAGCTCCTGCTGCTATTAACAAAGAAATACCACCATCAATTGGAATACAAGGAGGTGGCCAACAACCTGGAGTTCCTCCGCTAGATGGTTTTGGTGGAGGCCCCGCTAAACAAAATGCTGAAATGCCTATCGTTAAAACTAATATGTATAAAAATTTAATATTCATTTTGTGTCAAAATATTGATGTAAATCTACAAAATATATTTGTATTCACAATCTTGTAGAAAAATCATGCCAAATTGTTATATTTGCGTGACTTAAAAACGTTTGTGGAGCAAAAAAGGAACAACTCGCCAATTCAGATCAATGACTTTAGACTCATTTGGAGGGTTATTGCCAAAAATTGGTACATTCCAGTAATTATTATCCCTATCTTTTTCATGCTGGGTTATTTTTACGTTTATAAAATTGAAAATGTGTATCAAGTCTCTGTGGAGCTATTAAAATCAAACGATACGTATTATGAGAAAAGCTTAATTACCGATAATGCTGATATTAGTGCTGCTAAATCTTTTATCGATAATTCAAATGAAATTAGGATTATTCAATCTTATGATTTAATGAAGGAAACGGTTGATAAATTAAAAAATAAATTGCAGGTTTCTTATTATTTGGTGGGAAGGGTAAGAACAACCGAGCAATTTACAGGAACTCCTTTTGATGTTACCATTAATAATATCAACCCTAAATTATACGAGTTGCCCATCGATTTTAAGGTGATTGATTATGATACTTTTGAGTTAAATTATATTATAGATGGGATTAATCAAAAAAAAGCAGGGAAATTTAATCAACCATTAGTGGATGTAGATTTTAATTTTATCATAAATCGTGATAAAGGGTTTTCGAGAAACTCAGGCGAGATATTGTCTAAACTAGAGTACCAAATTATAATACATGAAATGAATGCTTTGGTTGCTTCTTTTCAAACTGCCCTAAGGGTTGAAAATCCTGATTATACTAATGTGTTAGTTTTAACGATGGAAGATATTATTCCTGATAGAGCTATTTTGATATTAGATACTTTATCAAAAGTGTATATCAATAAATCAGTCAATTCGAGGTTTGATATTAATGAAAGAACGATTAGCTTTATTAATAAACAGTTAGATGATGTGAGTGCATCCTTAAAAGAGATAGAGGATACCATGCAAAATTACAAAAAGCAGAAAGCTATTTTGGATTTAGACTGGGAACGAGAAGATTTTTTTAAAAAGTTAGCTGATTTTGATAGTAAAAAATCCTTATTAAATTTAAAAATAAGTGCAATCAATGATTTAGAGAAGTATATCATTGAGGATAAAGATCCTCAGTTTTTACCTCCAAGTATTTATGTGGTGGATGATGATGAGTTTTTAAGTTCAGCTATTGAAGATTTGTATAAAGATCAAATTAAACTAAATTTAAATTTAAGTTCTTCTAAGGAAACCAATCCAAACATAATAGAAATACGGCAAAAAATTAAAAAGCAAAAGCAAAATATGTTGGTGTATTTAAATAATTCACGCAATGCCACTTATAAAATTATTAGTAATACTGAAGCTGAAATTCAATCGTATGTTTCTCAAATAAAAGAAATCCCAAAAAAGCAAAGGGAAGTGTTAAATATTTCACGTAAAGTTAGTGTAAATGAAAGCTTATATAATTTCTTATTACAACAATTAGCGACAATCAAAATTGCCAAAGCTTCTATTGTGCCTAATATCAGAGTCATCGATAGCTCAAGAAATAAAGGAATTATACGTCCTGATAGAAAGAAAATTATTTCTACATTCTTAACCGTAGGTTTTGCCATTTCATTGCTTATAATTGTTATTCGAACAATATTCTTTACAACTTTTCAGTCTTTGGCAGAGCTAAAAGAGGCAACAAGACTTCCGATTATTGCCGATTTACCTTTTCAGAAATATATTGGAAATTTAGGATTTATTGTAGAAGAAAGTCATAGTTCGTTTTTAGCAGAAGCATTTAGAACCCTTAGAACGAATTTACAATATGTGATTTTAAATTCGGATAAAAAAACAATTTTAATAACTTCTAATGGGCCAGGAGAAGGCAAGACCTTTACAACGATTAATTTAGCCACTATTTTGGCTAAAGGAGGAAAAAAAGTAGTGATGCTGGAATTGGATTTACATAAACCTCGCATTCAAAAAGCCTTAGAGATGAATGCAGATATTGGGATTAGTACATTTATGTTGGGTAGTAGTTCATTAGATGAAATTGTTAAGCCAACGGTAGTTAAAAATCTATACACCATTTTGTCGGGGCCTATCTCACCAAATCCATCCGATTTAGTTTTAGCTGAAAAATTGAAGGACTTAATAGATTATGCCAAAGCTAATTTTGATTTTGTTTTAATTGACACACCTCCTGCGGGGATGTTATCAGATGCCTCCTATTTAATGCAGTATGCCGACATTAAGTTGTTTGTGTTAAACACTAAATTTGCAACAAAACCAGTAGTGAAAATGTTTGAGAAAATCGTATATGATAATAACATTAAAGATGTTTACCTGGTTTTAAATGGAGTAAAACGGAAACGTTCTCGTTATTATTATTCTAGTTACGGATATGGTTACGGATATGGTTACGGATATGGCTACTCAAAAAAGTCTTAATATTATGGTTATAAACACTAATTCACTTTCTGATTTAAAAAATAAAAGTATTTTAATAACAGGTGGAGCTGGTTTTATAGGCTCTCATTTGAGCGAATTTTTTGTAAAAAATGGCGCAAAACGAGTTGTTGTATTAGATGATTTATCTACTGGGTTTAAAAAAAATATCGAGCATTTTTTAGCCGAACCAAATTTTGAGTTTATTGAAGGTAGTATTGTTGATTTAGAAACCTGTTTACATGCTTGCAAAGATATTAATGTAGTGTTACATCATGCTGCCTTAGGATCAGTTCCAAGAAGTGTTGAAAATCCAATGGCTACTAATTTAGTTAATGTAAATGGCTTTGTGAATATGCTGTATGCAGCAAAAGAGTGCGGCGTTCAAAAATTTATTTACGCATCTTCTTCATCTGTATATGGTGATGATCAAACCTTTCCAAAGATAGAATCTAAGACAGGAAATTTATTATCACCTTATGCTGTGAGTAAATGCACAAATGAGAAATATGCAACAGTTTTTTCATCCTTATACGGTTTAAAAACCATAGGATTTAGATATTTTAATGTATTTGGAGAAAGGCAAAACCCTATTGGAGCCTATGCCGCTGTTATCCCCAAGTTCATCTCTGCTTTGCTTAAAAACGAGCAGGCTACAATTTATGGTACTGGAAATAATACCAGGGATTTTACCTATGTTGCCAATGTGGTTAATGCTAATGTACTGGCCATTTCAAAACAAGAAATGACAGCTAATAGTGTGATGAATATTGCTTGTGGAGGCACCATCTCTGTAAATGATATTTACAAAAATATCTCATCACTTCTTGAAAAAAGTGATACTGATCCTATTTATGTATCAGAACGAAAAGGCGAAATAAAAGATAGTTTTGCTAGTATCGCTTTAGCTAAGGAAACAATAGGATACGAGCCCATTGTTGATATTCATACTGGCATAAAAAAAACAGTGTCTTGGTATAAAGATATCAATAAAAACTTGTAGTCTTAATTACTTTTTAACACAATTTAACTCCATTGATTATGTTCGTGATTAACTAATCGTTTAAATCAAATATCGTTTCTTTAAATAATGATCTGTTTAATCATTTAATAATTCAAATCCTCTTATTTTTAAATTGAGTTCGCTGCAAGCATAAAACACTGGTATTTTCAGGAGTATTTTTGTTTAAAAGTATTGCTATTACTATATTTTTCAGATATTGATGCTTTGTGTCTTTGATTTTGATTAAGAAAAGTAACAATCCATCTTTTGCAGATATTGCAATGACTCATCGAGAAGTTTCAATGGAATTATTCAATAGAGTTAATTTAATTTTGGATCACATCAATATTTAAAAATAACTTTCAAAATATTACAAAAAAGGGTCAAAGTATCGATGGACGAGAAAGTTCTCGATGCGACTGTTCTTTGCAGATTCAGAAATACACTCTCCAAACAAAATGCGTTTGAAAAAATACTTACACGTATTAACGAAAAGATGGAACAAGGGGGCTTAATGGTCAACAAAGGTATAATTGTAGATGCTTTAGTAACCGTAACTCAACGAAAACCGCGAGGCAAAAAGTATATGAAGTAGCTGAAGACAGAAAGGAAAATGAGGCGGTGACTGTAAAAGAACAACAACAATCGCATGTAGATATTGAAGCTGCTTGGCTTAAAAAGGAAGGTAAACTTTACTATGGTTACAAACAACACACCGCTACAAATCAAGAAGGATTTGTGCTTGCGGTGCACACAAGGCCCGCAAATGAGAGCGACATGAAAAATCTAGAACCAACCTTAAACAAATTAAAACTAAGACCAAGAACACCGGTAAGCTGTGATAAAGGTTACGCTTGCGAAGAAAACGATAGTCTTTTAATTGCTAAAAAATTAAAGAATAGAATTTTATACAAGGCTTTAAAAAATAAACCTTTAACCCAGATTACGCATTAGAAAATCTATTACGA
>JBEIPP010000255.1:0-3177 GCA_040376995.1 Flavobacteriales bacterium | reverse complement strand
CTTGAGTTTTTTCTTTTCCTGCTAAATATTGAATATCATCAATAATTAACGTGTCAATCATTTGGTAGAAATGAACGAAATCGTTTTGATTATTGTTTTTGATTGAATCAATAAATTGTGCAATAAATTTTTCTGATTGAACATAAAGAACTGTTTTGTTTGGGAAGTTCTTTTTAATATCAATACCGATAGCTTGAGCTAAGTGAGTTTTTCCTAAGCCAACACCTCCATATAATAATAATGGGTTAAAAGCAGTTCCTCCTGGTTTTTGAGAAACAGCATAACCAGCAGAACGAGCTAAACGGTTACAGTCGCCTTCTACGAAGTTGTCAAAACAGTAGTTAGGGTTTAATTGAGATTCAACAGATACTTTTTTAAGACCTGGTATAATAAATGGATTTCTAATTGATCCACTATCAATTGGCATTGAAACTGGATTGTTTCTTAAATTAGTATTAATGTTTGGAACTTTAAGCATGACTGCTTTTTCAGATTTTCCTGTACCATTATCCATTACGATACTGTATTCAATTCTTCCTTCAGTTCCTAATTCTTTACGAATTACTTTTTTAATGATTGTGATATAGTGTTCTTCTAACCATTCATAGAAAAATTGAGATGGTACTTGAATGTTTAATACGTTATCTTGAATTTTAATTGCTTTAATTGGTTCAAACCAAGTGGTAAAGTTTTGAGGGCTTACATTATCCTGAATTACTCTTAAGCAATTCTTCCACACCGTTTCAGCTGTCTTTTCCTTCATAGTATTAAATAAGTTATTAAATGTATAATGTTTAGTATTATTAACAAGTTCGAGTTTGTAAATATATGCTGATTATTTAATCTCACAAGGAAAAAATCAATAAATAATTTCAAAAAATTTTCGTTTCGAGCTTGTTTTTTTAAATTTTTCTATTATCTGAATTATGTAAGATTTTTTTCGTATTATAAGAAAAATACACATCAATTTTACCTAACCAAATTCCAGCCCAACCAACTTGTGTCACATAAACTTCTTTGCCAATTCTATTTGCTATTTTCACAGGGTGTTCCAAAAAGGTATGAGAATGTCCGCCAATAATTAAATCGATATTTTCTGTTTCCGGAGCCATACTCATATCGCTTAGTTTTTTATCATTATAAGAAAAACCTAAGTGAGATAAAGCAATCACATAATCGCAGCCTAAATCTTGTTTTAATAATTTAGCCGTAGCGTTGGCAATTGGAAGTGGATTTTGATAAATAGTTTCTTTATACATCCTTTTATCAACTAAACCATCTAATTCTATTCCGTATCCCAAAACCCCTATTTTAATTCCTTGTTTATTAAATATTTTATATGAAATTATTTTATCATTAAGACTTGTATTACTGAAATTATAATTACAATTAATAAAGGCAAAATTTGCGTGAGGCATTTGTTTAGTAATATTGTCAATTCCTAAATCAAAATCATGATTACCAATGGTAGTAGCATCATAGTTCATCATACTCATTAATTTATATTCCACTTCTCCGCTAAATAAATTAAAATAGGGTGTACCTTGAAAAATATCACCAGCATCTAATAATAAAATATTATCATTTTCTTTTTTTATTTCATCAATAACAGCGGCTCTTCTTGCAAATCCACCCTGATTAGCATATTTCGGGTCGTTTTCAGGAAACGGTTCTATGCGGCTATGTATATCGTTTGTATATAAAATGGTTAAACGAGATAAATCTTTGCTTTTCAATACTTCGTTTGATAAGGCTGGGAATCCAGCTAAAAAAGCAGAAGTGCCTATGAAATATTTCAAAAAATCGCGTCTATTTTGATAATTGAATTCTGCCATCTAGCTTGGGTTTTATAGTTTGTTCTAGTTTGGTAATATCTTCACAATAATTGATAATCATGTTTCTTAAAAGCACATTCATGATTTTTCTTTCTTTAGCATCTTTAAAAAAGTTATAGCTATCGCCTCCATTAGCAAGGTAATCGGATGTTACCACCCAATAGTCTTTTGTTTCATCAAATGCTTTTCCATTAATTGTAATATCAGTTGGTGTTTTACCTTTCATCGTTAATCGCATGCTACCAATTGGTATTCCGCCTTTTTCTACAATTTTATAACACATATCTTTAAACTGAGTACCACTTAGTTTTAATAATACCACTTCATTTTCAAATGGCATCAATTCAAAAATGTTTCCAATGGTAATATTTCCTTTTGGTAACGAATTTCGTAAACCTCCTTTATTAAAAATTGCCACATCTAACATACTAGAATCTTTACCTAATAATTTTTTAGTTTCATAAATAACGGCATCGCAAAAAAAGTTCCCTAATGTACTTTCTACATCTGCTTTTACTAAGGCATCTTCGCTTTTTGCAATTACGACATACATTTGTTCATCATGTACTTTTTTGTATGGCAACATGACTTTGTAAATAGCGCTATCAATTTTTGGATTATTGATAATGACATGTGATTCGGAAATATTTGAAATAGATGTTTTTTTAGAGCAGGCATATAAACTAATAAGTGCTGAAAAAAAGAGTATTTTAACTAGAAAATTCATGAAACAGAATACTAAATTTATATGTCTTAAATATAATATATAAATTGTATGGTTAAAACAGAAACAACGTTAAGAGTACGTTATGGAGAAACTGATCAAATGGGCTTTGTTTATTACGGAGTGTATGCTCAATATTACGAAGTGGGTAGAGTTGAAGCTATGCGTAGCCTAGGGTTTAGTTACCGTGAAATGGAAGAAAGTGGAATTTTGATGCCTGTTATTAATTTAACAGTTAACTATAAAAAACCAGCTAAATATGATGATGAAGTGCGCATTGTTACTTCAGTAACTGAAATGCCGGGAGTGAGAATCACCTTTCATTACGAATGTTTTAATCAACATAATGAGCTGTTAAATACGGGTTCTGTAACTCTTGTTTTTATTGATAAAGAAAAAAATAAACCGATGCAACCGCCAGCTTGGTTTATGGAAGCTTTTATGAAAAAATTTATTGTCTAACCGCAAAGGTCGCCGAGTTTTAACCCAGATTATGCATTAGGAATCGTAATGAGAGTTGAAAGCTTAATAAAACAGACACTTTTTTGACTGAAGCATAGTAACCACTATGATGAAGGAGAAAAAGTGGCAAAGCGTTCTGTTTTGAAGAGGTTTCAG
>JBEIPP010000032.1:0-24184 GCA_040376995.1 Flavobacteriales bacterium | reverse complement strand
ATTTGTTTATGTTATTACCTCACTCTTGATTACGTGATACATCGTATACCACCAAAAGCAAGGCGAATAAAACGAAAACAAAAATCAATGAACTTTGATGATGAGTTTGCCCTTTTTTGAAAATCACAGACTTTTATTCCCCAATTTTTAAAACACCAGCACTATTACCAATGGTTAAAGAGCTTCATTAACTTATTTTTGAAAAAGTTAGGATGAGTGTGATAACCAATATAAAAATCAGCATTCCTTTTTTAATTTATCTCTAATTCTTTGACTATCTTTATTATCTGATAAAAACTAAATACTATGTCGCATCTTACACAACTATTTACGGAAATTGGAGGTCAGTTTATAACACCAGAAGTAGAGTTAATGGAAAAGTTAAAACACGTAAAAGCATTTGTGTTTGATTGGGATGGGGTGTTTACAGATGGCAGTAAAGATCATTTATTGCAAAGTCATTTTAATGAAGTAGACAGCATGGGAACAAACCTGTTGAGGTTTTCATACTTTTTAAATCATAAAACTATTCCTACTACTGCTATTATATCTGGAGAAAATAATTCCGCAGCTTTTACTTTTGTTGATAGAGAGCGCTTCCATTCGTCTTATTCAAAATTTGCAAACAAGCTAGATGCTACAAAACATTTGTGTGATATGTACGGTTTGCAAACAAAAGAAATATGTTATGTGTTTGATGATGTATTAGATTTAAGTTTAGCCGAAGTGTGTGGTGTGAGAATTTTTATTTCGCGAAATGCCAACCCTTTATTTAATGAATATGTAATTCGCCATTTTTTAGCCGATTATGTAACTGGAGCAACAAGTGGGAATTGCGCTGTACGTGAAGCCTGTGAATTATTAATGGGACTAAATGTCAACTATAATGAAGTGATTACGGAGCGTAAAAATTTCTCGAAATCATATTCTAAATATTTAGCATTACGCAAAGCAACTACACCAATGTATTTTACAAATCAAGAAGGTATAGTGGTTGAGGTGAAGGAGTAGTTTTATTAATAAATAAATTTACCAATTAAGAATTATATGGAAAAGAAAATACACTTGTTGCTGTTTATAGTTTTTTTATGTAACATATATTTATGTGCGCATAAAACCAATAATGATTCGCTCGCTAAAATTACAATTGTAGCAAAAGATTATAAAAATAAGTGTATTTTTTTTTATTTAAAAAATGACAATAACCCTTCAGTAATTTTAGATTCGAATGGTTATGGCGAAATCCAAGTTCCTGTAAAAAATGCAATGTTTCTTAATTTTGGAACTAAAGATTCTATTTTTTTTAATTTATTATTGGAGCCCGGTTATGATATTACTTATTTAATAGATAATGGAAATTTAAAAACACATGGGAATGGATCACACCCAAACAATTATTTACTTAAGGTTCAAGGTTTATTCAGTAACATTTCTAAAACTATTAAAAAAATAGATGACACAGGTGTTTTTATTGATTTAATGAATAAATCAGAGATTCAATTAAATCAATTTCATAAGAATTTTACTGATAGCATTCAACTAAAACCTAATATCTCATACATATTAAAAAAAAGTATTGATGCGAAATTATTGTTAGTGAAACAAAAATTTCTTTTTTCAATAGATAGTAAAATTATAGATAGTTTAAATTTAGAGAATAAATTAAATTTGATAAACAATGTGATTTTTTCGGATTCAATTCTATTTGGTTCTGGCTGTACAGATTTTTTTAATTTTTTGATATATAATTTTGATAGAGCAATTGGAAGAAATAATATATATACTAAATGCCCAAATCCATACGTTTATCCTATTTTAAATTTCCATGAAATATATAAGTCTAATAAATACAGCGAAAAAATTAAGGAATTTTTATTTTATGCCAACCTTTCTGGAGATCTAGCAGTTTTCGGTATTAATTCTACTATAGAAAATCTTATTGAAGTATTTCATCAACTTTATCCAGAATCAAAATCCTATGCTTTTTTAATAAGAGATATGGCAAAATTGAAAAATTTAAGTAAAGCAGATATAGCACCAGTTTTTAAGGGTAAAACTCCAACTGGCCAAATTATTTCATTAAATGATTTTAAAGGCAAAGTTTTGTTGATTGATGTTTGGGCAACATGGTGTGGTCCCTGCAAAGAGGAATTGCCGTATACGCATAAAATACAAGAATATTTTAAATCTAATAAACTAGTACAAGTCCTTTACATTTCAATAGATTCACAAGAAGAACGTTGGAAATCTTATTTGAAAAAAAAATAAACATTTAGATGGGTTACATATTAATATAGATGATTCTGATTTTAGTAGTTCTTATAAAATAACTGGTATTCCTCGTTATATTTTGATAGATAGAAACGGTTTGATTATTGACGCCTTTTGCGACAAACCTTCAAATGGTAAAGTTGAGGATAAAATTAAAACAGCCTTGTTAAATAATTAAATGCCGGTCTATTATTTCAACCCTACTTATACTTTAAAGCCCACTCTTTAGCAAAGTACGTTAAGATAATGGAGGCACCTGCTCGCTTCATACTTAATAAAATTTCATCACGCACTCTTTCGCCATCAATCCAACCTTTGGCTGCTGCCGCTTTTACCATGGCATATTCGCCGCTCACATTATAAGCAGCAATCGGTAAGTCAAAATTAGTGTTGAGGTCTTTAATGATATCTAGATAAGATAAAGCTGGTTTTACCATTAAAAAATCAGCTCCTTCTTCTAAATCTAATTGCGCTTCAATCAAGGCTTCCTTACTATTTGCCGGATTCATTTGATAGGTTTTTTTATCTCCAAATTTTGGTGCGCTATCTAAAGCATCTCTAAATGGGCCATAAAATGCACTGGCATACTTAGCAGTATAACTCATGATAGAAACGTCTTCGTGTCCTGCATTATCTAACGCTTCGCGTATAAATCCAACACGTCCATCCATCATATCACTTGGTCCTATAATATCAATACCACAATCAGCTTGTGCAATGGCCATTTTAGCTAAAATATCTAGAGTTTTATCATTTACTATTTTTCCATTTTCTACTAAGCCATCATGTCCGTCGCTACTATATGGATCCATCGCCACATCCGTCATAATACAAGCTTCTGGAAATTTCTTTTTAATTTGAGCTAGTGTTTTTAAATACAATCCGTTTTTGTTAGTGCTTTCGGTAGCAAATTTGTCTTTGTATTTATCTGTTAAACTAGGGAATACATCAAAGGTGGTGATACCTAATTTTAAGCATTGCTCAATTTCTTTTAGTATTAAATCAGGACTTAATCTAAAAATCCCAGGCATTGATTTTACTTCTGATTTTTTATTTTTCCCATCAATTAAAAATAAAGGAAAAATAAAGTCGTTCACTGTTACATGATTTTCTTGAATCAAGTTTCTAATTGCTTCTGATTTTCTGTTTCTGCGTGGACGATGTGTTATCATGGTTAATGTTTTGAATAATAGGAACACTGATGAAACGGATTGGGCGAATTTTCACTGATTCGTTTATTTATGCTCTTACGTGTATTATTATATCTAATTTTTTTAAATAAATCCGTGTATATCTGTTTAATTAGCGTTATTCGTGTTTCAATTCTTTTTCAGGTTTAAATTGCGCCACGCCTCTATACATCATATACATACTTAGCGCCATAAAGATATGACTTAAATCGGCATGATTAAACCAAACAGAAAAGGCTATTTTAAACACATGGCAAAGCACAGCAATTACAGCAATACCAACACCAATAATCATGTTTTTACTAAGTAATGACTTTGTTTTTTTGTAATGGATAGCTTCTAGTATTGTAACATTAATTACTAAGGAATAAGCCGTGTGAATTTCTACCACAACAAATGAATAAACAATGAAAAGTAGAATAGACGCCACTAGAATTTCTATGTAGTTTAACATTTGTAATACTTTAAATGTTTTTTGACCAATACTTTGGCGAGTATGATGTAGGGTTGCAAATTGTGCAAACGAAATACTGAAAATACCTGTTACCCAACCATAAATTTTTGCTTCTAATCCAAAGTGGTATAAAAATGCATGACCTATTAAAGCGGCTACTAAAGTGGATGCGCCAGTTAGTAAAAAAAACCAACGGTATAAGTTAACTCCTTTATACGCTGAAAATTGTTTTGTTTTAAAAAACGCAAAAAAGCACACGCCAATAAATAAAAAATCAGTAAGCACTGTAATGGGTTCATCTATTCGTAAGCCACCAAGATATATGGTTGGATTTTGATAGGGTATCATATAGGTTATTCTTTCAAATATTATTGGATTGATGTCTCTTTAATCCCTTTTGTCTTTTCTATCTTTTATAGTGTATGTAAGATAGCTCTGTATAAACCTAAATCATCAAACGAATAAGGCTTAGTAATTTGTTCGCCTTTTACTTTTGCTTTTAATAATGATTTTTCGGTTGCTTCGCCCATTGCAATTACTTTTTGATGAGGGTGAATTTTGTTTTTCTCTAAATACGATTCCGCATTACTTGGACTAGTAAACACTAATATATCAGTAGTTTCAGCCACTTCATGAGGCACTTTTAATGCCGCATAAATTGGTAAGTCAATACAGTTTTGTTGTTTAGGAAATTGCCATTGAATAGTACGCATGCTTTCGCGAGCTACTGGGAAAACCACTTTGCCTAAACCAACGCGAGCAGAAAACTGTTTCCCTACTAATTTTGTATCAGTGCTTTGTCCTATAAAATCTGCACGTAATCCTAATTCACGAATGGCTTGAGAAGTTGATTTACCAATGCACCCAATTTTAGTAGTTCCAATATCTGGCTTTTGCATAAAGAAAAACTCTACGGCATGTTTGCTGCTAAAAAACAACCAATCGCTTTTAGGTAATTCCTTAATCGTTAGTTTCTTTAAATCAATTAAGCTTTTGCATTCTACATTAAAGCCTAAATTAGTTAACCATCTATTCAGGTTGTTGCTTTCGTGTGCATCGCGAGAAATAAAAATTGATTTTGAACTGATGCGTTGTAAATGTTCAACTATTTTTTCAGGTAAATCTTCTGTATTAGTAGTTTCGTAATACAATTGTTTTACTTGTGTGTTCCAAGCATCAGCAGCTGAAACCCATACTTTAAATAATTTTCGGTCTTGGTCGTTCATTTCGGTATCGCAAAATACCCCTAAAGGTAATTGGCAACCACCATCTAATAAATTTAATACACGGCGTTCGATGTTGATGTTAATCATCACATCATAATCGCACACAGCATCAAACACATCATTTAATTTATAATCGTCTTCACGAATTTGCCATGCTAATACGCCTTGTGCAGGAGCTGGAACAAATTCAGAAGTTTCTAATTGTTCAACGGTAAAATCTGATAAGTCTAAATCTAAACGCTCTAAACCAGCAGCAGCTAATATAATAGCATCATACTGACCTTCTCTTAATTTATTAATTCGTGTTGGAACATTACCACGTAAATCTGTAATTTCAACATCTGGTCTGAAAGATAATAATTGTGATTTTCTTCTCGCTGAAGAAGTACCTACTTTAGCGCCTTCTTTTAAATTAAATTTTTTGGTGGTGTCTTCTGCCTCTTCACGCATAATTAACCAATCTGCTGGGTTCTCACGAGAGGAAACGCCTGCAATAATTAATCCATCAGGATTTTCGGTTGGTAAATCTTTGTGCGAATGAACAGCAACATCAATCGTTTTATTTAATAAGGCTTCTTCTAATTCTTTAGTAAAAAAACCTTTACCTTCTAATTTGTCAAAACTAGTATTCCATTGTTGTGAGGTATCACCTTTTGTTTCGATAATTTTTATCTCCACTTCGTGACCTTGTTTTTCTAATAAATCTTTTGTGAAATTAGCTTGCCAAAGTGCTAAATCGCTACCGCGTGTACCAATGATAATCATAGTATTGTAATAAAATTAGAGGCTACAAGATAAGTTATTTTTTGAATTTAACCGCAAAGAATTCGAAGAAATAGCAAGGGTCGCTGAGAGAAATAAATATAAAAACTTTATGGTACTTTGCGCTAAAACTTAGCGACCTCTGCGGTTAGATTTTTTACAAATCCTCTTCTAAAAACACCTTCTTCGCTGTTTTGATAGCAAGTGCATTGTATTTTTTTTCCATGTAGCTTAATACTTTGTCAAGCACTTCTTTTCCTTGTGGATCAAGCGCATTCATTTCTTTAGCAAACACTTCGTTTAAAGCAGTTTCTTTAATGTATTTTATTTGTTTCGGGATTTCTCCAAAAGCTAATTCTATTTTACGTTCTTGAAATAGTTGCTTAAACTCTTCTACTTTGTTGCTTATAATTGTGCGACAAGCTTCAATTTCTCCTTCACGCTTCAATAAATTATCAGCCGCTTGTTTTTTTAATGATTCAATATCAATGTAGTGAACATCGTTCGACTCAATGATTTTCGAATCAATATCTGCAGGTATAGCTAAATCTATAATTACTTTCTTAGAAGTATCGTTTCCAATTAATGATTTATAAATATCATTTGTAACAACAGGCCCTTGAGCACCTGTGCAAGAAATTAATACATCAAAACCTTCTTTAAAATCTTTGATATGAGCTAATTCTCGAGCTTTGCCGTTTAATTGTTTAGCTAATTTTTCGGCATTTTCTATTGTTCTATTAAACACTGTGAAATTAGCATATTGATGTTTTTTTAAATACTTAGCCATATTGGCATTAGTTTCGCCTGCGCCAACAAAAACAATGCGAGCATTATTTTTAATTCCCAAACTGCGTAACTGACGGTAAGCTAATGACACAATAGAAACAGGGTTTTTAGCAATATCGGTATCTGTATAAACTTGTTTCGCTGTTTCAATAGTTTGTTTAATAGCCAAACGAATGGTATCACCCGTTAAACCTAATAAATTGCAAAACTCATAAGCTTTACGAACTTGAGTAATGATTTCTCTTTCGCCAACTACTAAAGAATCTAGTGAAGCAGATACTTCAAACAAATGACTTAAAGCTGTTTCGCCTTCGTAGGTAATTGTTTTATCAATTAAAGCCGTTATATCTTCCTCAGTTAACCGAGAGTTAATAGAACAAAATAAATTGGATAAAAATTCGGGAGCTATTTCGCGATCTGTGTTTACTACAAACTCAACACGATTGCAAGTGCTTAAAAACATCAATTCTTTTAAATCCATTCTGATTTTTAAACCCCCTAAATAATCTTGTTGGTGATTTTCATCTAAATGTAATTTCCCTATCAACTCTAAAGGAGCTGATTTATGAGTCAATGAAATTATTTTAAAAGAGTTCATAAATTTCGTAAGTAAAGGTCGTTAACTCTTGCCTTTCCTGTGTCATTGTATTGTCATAGAATAGAATTTAAACTAATTCTAAATAAGAGTTTAACCTATTTGTGCTTGTATTTGCCCAATCTTTTATGTTACTTAGAGTATAAATCTTTTTGTTATGCAAATTTCAAGCCTTGAACAGTATCATAGTGAGTACAAAAAATCATTAGAAAACCCAGAAGTTTTTTGGGAAAATATTGCCAACGAATTTACTTGGAAACAAAAATGGACTAAAACCTTAGAGTGGAATTTTGATAGTCCTAGTGTGAAATGGTTTATTAACGGAAAATTTAATATTACCGAAAATGCCATTGATAGACATCTTGCAACAAAAGCAAATCAAAATGCATTTATTTGGGAACCTAATGCTGTTGATGCGACTCATCGCGTCATTACATATCAAAATCTACATGATGAGGTGTGTAAAGTAGCTAATACTTTAAAATCATTAGGAGTAAAAAAGGGAGATAGAGTTTGCATTTATATGCCAATGATACCCGAAACTGTTTTTGCGATGTTAGCATGTGCACGTATTGGAGCTGTGCATTCGGTTGTGTTTGCTGGTTTTTCATCATCTGCTTTGGCAGGCCGTATACAAGATAGTGATTGTAAAGTAGTTTTAACGACTGATGGCGCTTATCGTGGCGTGAAAGATATTCCTATTAAAGCAGTAGTAGATGAGGCACTAGAAACTTGTCCTTGTGTAGAAAAAGTATTAGTATATAAACATACTGGAACACCTGTTACTATTAATATTGAAAAAGATGTTATTTGGCAAGATGTTGTTACTAACGCTTCAAGTACTTGTACTCCAGAATTAATGGATGCGGAAGACACGCTTTTTATTTTGTACACTTCTGGTTCTACAGGCAAACCAAAAGGAGTAGTACATACGTGCGGTGGTTATATGGTGTATACGTGTTATACGTTTCAAAATGTGTTTCAAATGGATTTGAATGCAGGCTCAAAAGATTTGTTTTGGTGCACAGCTGATGTGGGTTGGATTACAGGACATTCTTATATTGCTTACGGACCTTTATTAGCAGGGGCGAGTTCGGTGATTTTTGAAGGAGTGCCAACTTTTCCTGATGCTGGGCGTTTTTGGCAAGTAATTGATAAATATAAAGTCACCCATTTTTATACAGCACCAAGAGCTATTAGAGCTTTAGAAGCTGCAGGATTAGATTTTGTAAAACCATACAAATTAGATTCGTTAAAGGTATTGGGAAGTGTTGGAGAACCAATTAACGAAGAGGCTTGGAATTGGTACAACAAAAATATTGGAAAAGGAAAATGCCCAATTGTAGATACTTGGTGGCAAACAGAAACAGGAGGTATTTTAATTTCGTCGTTAGCAGGAGTAACACCTTCTAAACCTAGCTTTGCAACCTTGCCAATGCCAGGAATTCAGCCACTATTAGTAGATGACAAAGGAAATGAAATTTTAGGAAATAGTGTAGAAGGAAATTTATGTATAAAATTCCCTTGGCCATCCATGATTCGTACAACTTATGGAGATCACGATCGTTGTAAGAAAGAATATTTTTCGACTTATTCAGGATTATATTTTACTGGAGATGGTTGCCGAAGAGATGAAAATGGATTTTATAGAATAACGGGCAGAGTTGATGATGTGATGAACATTTCGGGCCACCGTATTGGAACAGCAGAAGTAGAGAGTGCAATTAATATGCACGCTGATGTGGTAGAAAGTGCTGTTGTAGGATATCCTCACGACATTAAAGGGCAAGGTATTTATGCGTATGTGATTGTGCCTTCAACTACCAAAAGTCATGATAATTTGCGCAAAGAAATTATTGCTGAGGTGAATAAAATTATTGGACCAATTGCAAAACCCGATAAAATTCAAATTGTGAGTGGTTTACCTAAAACACGCAGTGGAAAAATTATGCGTCGTATTTTACGCAAGGTTGCCGAAGGCGATGTGAGTAATTTAGGAGATACTTCTACTTTACTTGATCCATCTGTTGTTGACGAGATTGTGAAAGGAAAATTATAAAATAAAATACCCCCGAAGATTTCTTTGGGGGTTTTTATTTGTTATGTATGTTTTAATGATTATGAAAATGCATTAAATCCAGTTACATCCATACCTGTAATTAATAAATGGATATCGTGAGTTCCTTCATAAGTTATTACTGACTCTAAGTTCATCATGTGGCGCATAATAGGATACTCACCAGTAATACCCATACCACCATGTATTTGACGAGCCTCGCGAGCTATTTGTAAAGCCATGTTTACGTTGTTACGCTTAGCCATAGAGATTTGAGCAGGCGTTGCACGGTTCTCATTTTTTAACTGACCTAAACGGAAAGTTAATAATTGAGCCTTTGTAATTTCTGTAATCATTTCAGCTAATTTTTTTTGTGTTAATTGAAAAGCACCAATTGGTTTGCCAAATTGAATACGCTCTTTACTGTATCGTAAAGCGCTATCGTAACAATCCATAGCTGCCCCAATTACACCCCAAGCAATACCAAAACGTGCAGAGTTTAAGCAACCTAAAGGCCCTTTTAATCCTTTTACATTTGGTAATAAATTTTCTTTAGGAACTTTTACGTTATCAAACACTAATTCACCAGTAGCACTTGCACGTAAACTCCATTTTCCATGAGTTTCAGGAGTTGTAAACCCTTCATATCCTCTTTCAACAATTAAACCTCTTATTTCACCTGCTTCATCTTTTGCCCAAACAATAGCAATATCAGCAAATGGAGAATTACTAATCCACATTTTAGCACCGTTTAATAAGTAGTAATCGCCTTTATCTTTGATATTAGTAATCATACCATTTGGGTTACTACCATGGTCAGGCTCTGTTAAACCAAAACATCCCATTAAATTGCCAGTTGCTAATTTTGGTAAATATTTTTTCTTTTGTTCTTCGCTACCGTATGCATAAATTGGATACATTACCAATGAACTTTGAACAGAAGCCGTAGAACGTAAACCACTATCACCACGTTCTAATTCTTGCATAAGAATTCCGTATGAAACTTGGTCTAAGCCTGGCCCGCCATATTCTGTTGGAATATATGGACCAAAAGCACCAATCTCTGCTAATCCTTTAATCCATTGTTTAGGAAACGTTGTTGTTTGACAGGCTTCTTCCACGATTGGAGTTACTTCTTTTTTTACCCATGCGCGGGCAGTGTCGCGAATTAATTTATGTTCATCACTTAATAATTCGTCCATTAAATAATAATCGTGTGCTTGAAAGTTATCTGTAGCCATTTTAAATTTTTTAAGGTGTGTAATATTACAAAAATCCTATTGAACCCACAAAAGAAAAGCCGTCCTTTATTGGGTCCTCATCTAAAAACACAAAAGCCCCACAATTGTTGCAGGGCTTTTTAATATATATTTTATTTTAAAAATTAGTGGTGAGCTTGCTCTTCAACTTTAGCAGGCGCAGCCGTTTTATCGTGTGCCGCAGCAACTGTTGTATCAGCAACAGCAGCATGTTCTTCTGCAGGCGCAGCCTCGTGTGCTTCTGTAGCATGCTTTACATCATGAACTTCAGTGGTGTGTTCAGTGCTATGAGTGTCATGTTCGTCATGTTTATTATCGCAAGTACTAACAGCTAATAAAATAATTAATATGGTAACTAATCCCAAAATTAATGGTGTACGAAATGCAACTGGTTTTGCTTCGTGAGAATGATTGTTGTGATCGTGATGAGAACTCATAATAATGTTTTTTTATTTGTTATTTATATTTTTGGCCAGCCTGTCTGCCGACAGGGTAAAAATAATTTATTTATTTAGTATTCAAAACTATTGTATCGAAATTTTTTGGGATTGTTTACCTTCTAAATTAGATAAATTTAAAATATAGATACCTTTTGCTAGTGAAGAAACATCTATTTTATGCTGATTTACAATTTCAGAATTGTTGTTTAGGTCATTCGAAAGAACTATTTTTCCTTGTAAATCAATGATTTCAGCCTTAAAAGAGTTTTTATTATTTGGCGTGACAATAGTTAATTGATGAGTTGATGGATTTGGAAATACAGTCATGGCTAATTGGTTATTTACTTCTGTTATTCCAACAAAAGGTTGAATATTATCTCTATATCTTGCCTGATTTGGTGTAAAATTGCTGTTGGCGTAAGAGCCCGATACCTCAAAATAGGGGATATGCTCAGCTAGAGTTAACCATTGATAGCTTCTTACATAATTTTGAAATCCAAAATTAATAGGAATATTACCAACAAACGGTAAAGTAAAAGATCCTTTAATAGTGTCAATAGAATATTGTGTAGTTACTACACGTAAACAATTTTGAGTACCGTAAGGAGTAGTAATAGTTCCCCAACCATCAGCTTGTGTAATTCTATGCCCTTGTTTTATGTATTGAAATGGTATTAATGTATTTGAGATAGTTGAAAACCTGAATGTGCTTGAATCTTTATCATTATAATTTAAAGGAAAATTATACAATTCATCTGTGTATGTATTAGGAACAGGGATACCGTTAATTTTTATTCCTAAACCCTCTGCTAAAAATTTAGTGGGAGATAATGTTGGAGATTTTGAATAAAAGCTATATACATCAGTAATGCTAATAGCAGGAATACCTGGGACAGGAATATTTGGAATTGGAACTGTGTCTAATGTTTTTTCTCCATAAGCAGTTATGCCAAATAAAATATAATAAGGAGTATTTAATCCTGATTTGAATGATCTTAATCCTTGTGAAACAGGAACTAATGTATCAAACATCCATGTGTGATTTGCACCAGTTGTTGTGTAATCACCAACAGAGCTTAATTTAGCGTTGCTATATCTTATAGTATCACCACTTACTGGCATTTGAGATGCTGTTATGGAGATTTGCGAGAAAAGAGAAAAGCTAAAAATGGAGAAGATAAATAGAAGTAATTTTTTTTTCATATTTACTGGAATTAGTTTGTAACGATAAATATACAAATTTTTTATTACCAACTACCGCCTGAGCCGCCACCGCCACCGCTTCCACCACCAAATCCACCAAATGATGAGCCGCCACCACCGCCACTGCCGCCAAATCCTCCGAACGATGATCTGCCACCATAATATGTCATTCCTCCTCTTCCGCCACCGCCAGGAGATTTGAATAAGATGAAAACAATAATAATTATAAAAATGATAAATAGTAAAGGGTGTTTTTTAACCCAATCCTCTACATTTGAGGCTTTTGGATTTGTTTTTTCATTGTATTCGCCTTTTGCCGCTTGCATTAAAGCTTGGCAACCAGCTTTTAATCCATTATAAAACTCTTGTTTTTGAAAGTAAGGAATAATTTGACGCTCTCTAATATGCTTGGTTTGAATATCTGTAATAGCTCCCTCTAAACCATATCCAACAGAAATAAATATTCGTCTGTCGCCCGAATTACCAGTTGGTTTTATTAAAATAACTATTCCATTGTTTTTATCTTTTTGACCAACTCCCCACTTATTTAATATTTCAACAGCAAAAGAGGCATCATCCATGCCGTTTAAATCATCAACAATAACAATACAAATTTGATTCGAAGTTTCTAAACTAAAATTTTGTAATTGTTGTTCAAGTTGTTGTTCTTCTTGGGCAGTAATAAAATCAGGAAACTCCTTTGATAAGTTATTTACTAATCTAGGAGGATTGGGTCTATCAGGAACTTGCGCATAAGAGAATGAAGCAAATATGCTAACAAATAAGGTAAGTATCCAAGCTATTTTTTTCAACTAATAAGAGATTTCGTTAGATAGTTCGTTTTTATCATCAGCTTCAATTGGGAAATATAATTGTAGTTTTTCACCACACATCTCTATTGATTTTTCTAGTCCAGTTATTAAATCATTTTGTTTAAAATAACCTATAGCACAATCGGTGATACTTTTCCAAAATTCATTGGACACTTTTTGATGAATTCCTTCATCTCCCCAAACAGCAAAGGCTTTAGATCCTGCTGCTAAAAAAAACAAAATAGCATTTCTGTCTTTTGTTTCATGCATTTTTAGTTCCTCAAATTTTTTTTTGCACACTTCTATAATATCTCCTTTGCAAGTTTTTTCAATATGCACACGAATCTCTCCTGATGTTTTTAACTCGGCCAATTGAATGGCTTTTATTAAACGAGCTTCGTCGGATTTTGATACAATAGGTTTTTTAGAAAACATAGATGATGATTAAAACTCAACCTTTGGAGCATTTTCAGATCCCGCAGACTCTTTAAAGGCAGATTTTTTAGCAAATGTTTCGCTATTTAAAAACATACTATTAAAAAAGCCACGAATATGAGAATTGTATTCCTTTACAGCACCATTGTAATTTTGACGAGCTACAGCAATTCTATTTTCAGTTCCTTCTAATTGAGTTTGTAAATCACTAAAGTTTTGTGTAGAACGAATTTGGGGATAAGCCTCAAATGCTAAGTTAATAGCTGTATTAATTTTCTTACCCATAATATCCATGTCTTCTGGAGTTTTTGCATTAACGATACCTGCACGTGCTTCAGTTACTTGAGTTAATATTCCTTTCTCGTTTGCAGCAGCTCCTTTAACTGTAGCTACTAATTGAGGAACTAAATCAGCTCTACGTTGGTAAGTTGCACCTACATCTCCCCACTTTTCATCTACATTTTCTTGTAAATTTACAGCCGTGTTATAAGAACTTCTGTACATCATAAATACGATAAGAGCTAATCCAGCGACAACTCCTAAAACAATTAATCCTTTTTTCATTATAGTTTATTTTTTTTGAGTTACAAATTTACAGCTAATTTACACTATGTTAAACAAAAATAGGTTAAAAACACTTAAAATAATAATTATACTTCATTTTACTAAAATAAGAAGGAGTTTAGTACGTTAAGCATAGAACATGAAAAAATAATTATCTTAGAAGCTATTCTTTTGAAAAACAAAATAACATATTCTATCTTACTTATCTTGCTATTTGCATTAAGTGCAAAGGCACAAGAAAAATACAACTTAATAGTTGTGAATACGGATAGCGCTGCTATTTTTAAAAAGATAGACTATAAAAAACAGTTTAACACTGAGGATTTAATTTATAAAGAATCAAACAAGATTTATGTTTCATTAATTAACGAAGGCTTTATTTCGGCTAGCGTGGATAGCATTAAAAACGACAGCCTTAATTATAAATCGTATATCAGCGCTGGAAAAAAATATAAATGGGTAAAATTAAATTATGATAAAAAAGACCAAGCAGTTATAAGTAAATTAGGGTACAACGAACGACTTTTTTTAAATAAACCATTTAATTTTTCTGAACTATCTAAGTTTATGGAAAAAATAATTACGTATTATGAAAATAATGGGTATCCATTTGCTTTGGCAAAATTAGATAGTTTACAATTTGATAATTCGACAGTGGAGGCAAAATTAGTGGTTGAGAGAAATGTGTTTATTAAATTAGATAGCCTTGTAACAGAAGGAACAGGCAAAATAAGTCAAAGTTTTTTATTGAGGTACTTGGGTATAAAAAATGGAATGCCGTATAACTTAGAAATATTTTCAGGCGTGTCAAAAAAGGTAAGACAATTGCCTTTTGTTACTGAAAAAAAAGCGCCAATTATGCAATTAACCGATAAACAAAATAAATTATTTTTGTTTTTAGAGAAAAAAAATGCTTCTCAATTTGATGGTATTGTTGGTATTTTGCCCAGCGACAATGGTAAAACCGTTTTTACAGGAGATTTAAAAATCAAATTGGTTAATTCTATTTTAAAAAGTGGAGAAACCATTGATATCAATTGGAGGAGATTACAAACACAAACACAAGATTTAAAAGCGAATATAATTTATCCATATATTGCCGGACTGCCTGTTGGAACAGATTATACCATTAAGATTTACAAAAAAGATACTACTTTTTTAGATGTAAATAACGCCTTAGGATTGAATTATTATTTTAGCGGATTAAACTTTATAAAAGTATTTTACAAGCAAAGAAATGCCAATTTAATTTCAACATCTGGATTATCTACAATTACTGTTTTGCCTGAATATGCTGATGTTAACACTAAATCGTATGGTTTAGGATTGTTTTTTGAGAATCTTGACTACAGATTTAATCCTAAAAAAGGGTTAGGAATTAATTTGCAAGGTTCGGTAGGAAGTAGAGAGATAAAAAAAAATCCTAAGGTAAATGATTTAGCATACTCAAATATCGATTTAAAAACCTCTCAATATCAACTAGAGGGTTCGGCTGCTGGGTTTATAAATGTTTTCAAAAACCATGTTATTAAACTATCATCACAGTTTGGAAGTGTATTTGGAAACACTATTTATAAAAATGAATTGTTTAGAATAGGAGGTTTAAAAACATTGAGGGGTTTTGATGAGGAGAGTATTTATGCTTCAACCTACGTTATTCCAACACTTGAATATAGATTTTTATTTGAGAAAAACTCGAATTTATTTGTTTTTGGAGAAGGTGCTTGGTATGAAAACAACAATGTAGCAGAATACACTCAGGATACACCAATAAGTGTTGGTGCTGGGATAAATTTTGAAACTAAAGCAGGAATTTTCACTTTAAGTTATGCAATTGGAAAACAATATGGTAATGGGTTTGATCTAAGAATTGGAAAAATCCATGCCGGCTTAACAGCATTATTTTAGATAAAAAACTGTTTTTTGTCTCTTTTTTTAACTAAACTTGTCTTGATAATTAAGTGAAGATATTTTACTACATCATATTAGCATTGGTTTTAAATGCAGCAGTTGGTTTTTCTCAAAAAATGAACCTACAAAAATTTTCTGTTAAAGAGGGTTTAATACAATCTACCGTTAAACAAATTGAACAAGACGATTATGGAAATTTATGGTTAGCTACAAATTACGGTTTATCAAAATTTAATGGAAAAACATTCGAAAATTTTACAACAACGAACGGACTTCCTTCAAATGAGATTTCAAGTTTATTATTTACCAACGAAGTCGTTTTTATTGGAACTAAAAAAGGTTTTAGTTCATATACAGGAAATAAAATAGAAGAAAAGCCAGTCTATCAAAAAATTAACGGACATGTAAGAAAGATTTTAGAAAATAAGGGCATTTTGCATATTATAACATCAAAAGGCTATTATTTATTAGATATCACCAAAGAAAATTATATTATAGATTCCATAGCAATTCCAAATATTATTGCGCAAGAACCAACAGATGCAGAGTTTGATGAAAATGGAAATATTTGGATTTCTACAAACAGGCAAGGATTGTTTTTTATTGAAAAAACGATTTCTACCAAAATTCCAAAATTTGTTTTAGTTCAAAACTCAGTAGCTTCTACAACTATAAATAAAAAACTGGTTCGTATCGTAAATTTTAATTCAGATAATTTATTTAGAGGATCGACGATTTATGCAATAGAATTTGATAAAAATAAAAACCTATTAGTTAGTGATTGGGGAAATGGTTTAGCGGAAATTAAATTTGATTATATTAATAATACAGGGTTTAATGCAAGCTATTTTGCATTTGACTCTATTATCCCTGGTGTTGAAATGATACATCGATTTACTAATATACAAATAGACGAAGAAGGTAATATATATTTAGCAACAGATGGCTTTGGTTTTTTGAAAATACCTATCGACAAAAACACGAATGAAAGTGATTATTCTCAAAAAAACATTAGTTGGTTAAGCAATGGTCAAGGATTTTTTGGAAATAATCCTTTGTGTTTTAAACAAGATAAGTTTCAAAATTTATGGGTTGGCACATTACACGATGGATTAGTAGCTGTAAATAATAAAAGTTCTTTATGCTATAATCAAAAATCAGGATTAGAAGAGGAAAAAGTAATTAGTGTTTATAAAACATCCGACAGTTCTATTTGGACTGGAACATATGGTGGCGGCGCATTTAAATTTAAAAACAAAAAATTCACTCGATGTTTTTGGGAGCAAGGAATAAGCGAATCTATTATAAAAAGTATAATAGAAGATAATTATGGGAATATTTTACTAGGAACAACTGGCGGAGGAATTAGTATTATTTCGAAGGAAAACAGTCAAAAGCAATTACAGGTTAGTAAAGTTATTTCTGAAACAAATAATTTATCGTCCAATTATGTTTCTTATCTATATAAAGCAGCTAATGGAGCTATTTGGGTTGGCTATCAGTCAAGTTCTAAAATCGATAGAATTATTATTAATAAGGATTTTTCTTTTTCTATAACAACATTCCCCATCACTAATTTATCAAATTTTTTTAATGTCTCTTGTTTATTAGAAGATGATAAGGAAGATATTTGGATTACATCTAATGAAGGCGTTTGGAGGCTCACACCAAAAACCGGCTATGTTGATAATGAATTTACTATTTTTAAAAACATTCAAACGATAGAAAAAGATTGGAATGGTAATATGTGGCTTGGAAGTTCAGATGTTGGTGCTATTATTTTAAAGAATAAATTAAAGGTTAGTTATTTTGAGAATGGAAGCGCTAATAGTTTTGAAAAAGTAGCTATGAAAGACGGAATAAGTAGCAATTGCATAAATTCAATTTTAATAAATAAGGATATTATATGGTTAATTTCAAATAATGGCATTAATGAACTAAAAATAGATGAATATTTAAATAAAATTAAAGCGATAAAATCATATAACAAAGGGCAAGGCTTTGCATCTTATGATAATAAACCAAATACAGCTGTTTTTGATGATCATAAGTTTATTTGGATTGGGTCTGTGGAAGGATTGGCACAATATCAAAACATTAATGATGGAGAAAAAAATAGAGATCAAGTACAAGCTGCCGTATTTATTAACAATATTTTAATTGAAAATAAAAACGTTGATTGGACAGATGCGACCTTATTTACATCAGGAGATTATTCTTCTATAGGTTTTGATGGATATTACAACTGGTATAAAATGCCTAAAAATCTAAAGCTAGATTACACGCATAATAGCATCCAATTTGTTTTAAATACTGATAATATTGCCGAACAAAAACAAATGAATTATAGCTATAAATTAATTGGTTATGATAAAGATTGGATACAGTTATTTAGTTCTAATGAAATAACGTATCGTAATTTGCCTGATGGAGATTATAGTTTACTTATAAAGGCGTCTTTAAGTAATGATTTTTCTTCTTCAAAAGAATACACCTATCATTTTAGTGTAACTCCTCCTTTTTGGGAAACCAAAATGTTTTATGTGTTTGTCTTTTTAATATCAGCCACCATATTATATTTATTTGTTATCAATAGAGAGAAACGACTTAAACGTGAAAAATTAAAATTAGAATTAGAAGTTAAAGCTCGCACATCTGAGATTGAAAATAAAAAGAGAGAAATTGAATTACAAAATGTATTGATTCAAGGAATTAATAACGATTTAACAGATAGTATTAAATATGCAAAACGCATACAGCAAACAATTTTACCAAATATAAATGTTTTATCAAATTATTTTTCAAATTTCTTTGTTTTTTATCAACCTCGTAATATTGTTAGCGGAGATTATTATTGGATTAAAGAATTAAATGGATTGGTTTATGTGGCTGTTGTTGACTGTACAGGACATGGAGTTCCTGGAGCATTTATGTCCCTTATTTCTAGTAGCATTTTAAATGAATCTATTAATGAAAATATAAGTCATTATAGTCCTGCAAAAATGTTGGAGTTTTTAAGAAGAGAAATTAATATTAGATTAAGTCAAAATACTACAGATCAAATTAATGATGGGCTAGATATTTCGTTAATTTGTTATAGTAAAGATAAAGGTACTATTGAATATGTTAATGCTAACAGACCATTGTATATTATTTCAAACGACGAATTAATTACTTTAACATCTGAAAATGTAAATATTGGAGGCTATACCGATTTTGATAGTGTTATCACAACAAAAACATTGTCCATTAAAAAGGATGATTTATTGTTTTTGTTTACAGATGGTATTACCGATCAGTTTGGTGGCGAAAGAAATAAAAAATATAATCCAGCGCGTTTACGTAAGTTTTTATTAATGAATAATCATTTATCTCTTCCTGAATTGAAACAAAGACTAGTGAAAGAAATAGCAGAATGGCAAGGTTCGTGCGAACAAACAGATGATATTTTATTAATAGGATTAAAAGTATAATTCTTTTTTATTACATTTAATATGTGATAAATTTTAAATCAATACCCTTTTTTAAAATTTTACTTCCTTATTGCATAGGGATTTTATGTGCGTTTCAAATTAGTAGTTTTTCAAACATACATCTATTATGTTTAGTGTCTTTTATTCTTGTAATTATTACCTTTTTGTTTCAAAAATTTTATAAGCATACATTATTTTTAAAAAAGCCCTTATATATAATTTCAGTAAATGTGTTTTTATTTCTGCTGGCATTTGAATCGTGTTACTTATATAATGATAAAAATAATTCCAATCATTACTCTCATTATTTAAGTACTCGCGCACAATCTTTTATTGCAACTATTGATGAGGTTCCTGTTATTTCAGATAAATTTATTAAGATTTCGGTGGAGATAAATACAATTGAATTTGAAAATAAGTGGCATTATACAGAAGGAAGGACTATTGTTTATGTAAAACAAGATTCAATGGTTGAATTACATGTTGGAAACAAGCTCCTGATAAATTCTAAATTCAGTTATTTAAATGAACCTAAAAATCCCTATGAATTTAATTACAAAGAGTTTTTAGAAAGTAAAAATGTGTTTCATACGGTGTTTGCCGAAAGCAAAAACATCAGTGTTATTTACAACAGTAACTTTCAACTTTCTCAAATAGGTACATATATTAAAGCTCAATTGGTTTCTATACTTCGTGATAGTGGATTATCACAAGAGGCATTTTCTATTTGTTCAGCTTTATTAGTTGGTTTTGATGATGAAATTGACGCTGAGGTGATGCAAAGTTTTTCGCATTCTGGAACCTTACATATTTTGTCGGTATCAGGCATGCATACAGGCGTACTTTATGCAGTTTTAATTTTTTTATTTTCACTTGTTGATAAATACAAAAAGTACAAGAAAACAAAGTTTGTTTTTGTGATGTTTGGCTTGTGGTTATTTGTTTTAGTAACCGGGCTATCTCCATCTATATTACGAGCAGCGCTCATGTTAAGTTTAGTGCTAGTAGGAAAAACATTTTACAAACAAGGTAATTCTTATAATACACTTTTATTATCAGCTTTTTTGTTATTACTCTATAATCCTTATTTAATTAAAGATGTTGGTTTTTTATTAAGTTATTGTGCCGTTTTTGGAATCATGTATTTATACCCGATCTTACAGAAATTATATTATTTCGAGAATAAGATTCTACAAATGTCTTGGTCAGGAGTATTAATGTCAGTTTCTGCCACTCTATTTACTTTGCCAATTTCATTATACTTCTTTCATCAATTTCCTTTATGGTTTGTGTTTTCTAACATGATAATCATTCCGATTAGTTTTTTGATAATGGGAGCGGCAGCTTTATTTTTAGTGTTTTATCAATTAGCATTTATAAATCATGTGTTAGTTTATATTATTAATACATCAACCAGTATTATGATGTGGTTTGCTCAATTAACCGATAATTCAAATTACGGGTTCATTGATTTTATTTCTTTTTCAAAAACAGATTTTTGTTTTATGACAATTATAATTATTCTCTGTTTAATAATACTTTCAACTAAAAGCTATAAACAGATAGTAGCATTATGTTTACTCCTGATTTCTTGGCTTTCTTTTTCAATTGTTAATAGCTACAATGACTCTAAACAAAAACAGTTGGTTGTATTTCACATAAAACATCAATCAGTTTTTGCTTTGCGAGTTGGTCATCGTGTTTATGGAAATTTTAATACTATAAACAATAAAGATTTTGAAAGATATATAAAACCTTATTTATTAAACACCTCGGATTTGAAAATGGTAAATGTTGATACAGATGCTTTTAAATTAGATTCTACTGTAATTTTAAAATCTAGTTCGCATGCGAGTATAGAGCAATTAAAACCAAATTATGTTTTAGTATCTAACGATATTTCTGTTGAACTCACAACTAATTATAAAACGAAGCCAGTTATTATTGCCGATTGCAGTAACAGTTATAAATTTGTAAAGAAATTAAAGAAGCAATGCGCTCAATTAGAAATCCCGTTTTATGCGGTAAAAGAAAATGGCGCATTTTATATAAACTTATAACAGATGAAACTAAGAATTGGAGATAAAGTGCGTTTTTTAAACGAAGTTGGAGAAGGTGTCATTACTAGATTTAAAGATAAGGAAACGGTTTTTGTAGAAATGCAAGATGGGTTTGAAATCCCTTATTTATGTAAGCATTTGGTGCCAATACATACTGAGTTAATTTTAAATCCAGAGGTAGAAAATATAGAAATGGAATTAGAAACCATTTTATCAGATTCTATTTATTTCATTATTGAACCTGATCATGAAATGCCCGCTTTGGTAACAGATTATAAATTTTATTTATTTAATTCATCATCATACAACGTGTTGTTTTCGTATTCAGTAAAAGATGATGAATATTTTCAAACACTAAAACATGGCGAATTAGGAGCGTATCAAAAAGTATTTTTAAAACAAGTAAAGAAAAACTTTTGTAAAGAATATGCTTACCATAAAATAGAGTGTTTGTTTTATAAAAACATGCACTATAAATCTCAAATTCCTTTAGCAGAGATTTTATACATTAATGATAAAATCATGTCACAGTCAACTTTAATACAACATAACGAATTTAAGTTTCCTGTTTACGCTTATATTTTAAAAGAAAATTTTCTAGATAAAGAAATAGTTGAAAAGACTATTACGATGGAAGATTTGACACGATTAAAAGCAATTAAAGAATTTAAGCAACCTCAAAAAACCTCTGTTGCTAAACAACGCATTAAAGATTTAACCAAAGAGATAGATTTACATATTGAAGAATTAGTTGATTCTCACAGTGGATTAACTAATCACGAAATTTTATCGATTCAACTGGAACGCTTTGAAAAAGAAATGCAATATTGTTTGAGCAATGGCATTAAAAAATTAATTGTGATTCATGGTGTTGGAAACGGAAAACTAAAACAAGAAATCGCAGCCATTTTAAAAACTATTGATGATATTGAGTATTACGATGCTTCTTATAAAGACTATGGTTATGGAGCTACAGAAGTGAGGATTTATTGATTGTAGTTTTGGGCGAGCCCCCGTAAAAGAGGCGGCGGGGTCGGTCCGCCAGCTGGCGGATTCAATCTTTTTTGTAAAGGAACACAAAAAGGATTTTCGCTTGCATCCCTCACGCAACTTTTATGCATTTTTGAAATTTACACTTCGATCTTAATGTAAAATTGCGTGAGGGATAGAGGCATTGTTTGAGCTCTTTTTATTTGTTCCGTAGGACAAATAAAAAAGCGAGTGCCGAAAGCCCGACCCGCCAGCTGGCGGACACGCCCAAGACAAAAAAATAAATTACTTAATAACCCCTAATTCTTTCCCAACTTTTTCAAAAGACGCTAAGGCTTTATCTAAATGAGCTTTGGTGTGAGCTGCTGATAATTGTACACGAATACGTGCTTGTCCTTTTGGAACAACAGGGAAGAAGAATCCAATCACATAAATGCCTTCTTGTAATAATTTATCAGCAAACACTTGCGATAATTTAGCATCATATAACATCACTGGTACAATTGCTGAATCACCTTCTTTAAACTCTAAGCCTATTTTACGTAAGCCGGTTTTAAAATAAGTAATGTTGCTTTCTAAAGTATCTCTTAATTCAGTTGTTTCGCTTAACATATCAAATACCGCAATACTAGCACCAACAATTACTGGAGATAATGAATTTGAAAATAAATAAGGGCGAGAACGTTGTCTTAAAATTTCAATGACTTCTTTTTTACCTGTTGTAAATCCACCCATCGCTCCACCTAATGCTTTACCTAATGTACCAGTGATAATATCTACACGATTTATCACGTTTTTCAATTCAACTGTACCACGACCAGTTTTACCAATAAATCCAGAAGCGTGGCTTTCATCCACCATCACTAAAGCGTTGTATTTATCTGCTAAGTCACAAATTTTATCTAAAGGTGCCACAAAGCCATCCATACTAAATACACCATCTGTGACGATGATTCGGTAACGCTGAGCTTGTGCTTTAATTAATTGCTCTTCTAAATCTGCCATGTCGCAGTTTTTGTAACGGTAACGTTGAGCTTTACACAAACGTACACCATCAATAATTGACGCGTGATTTAATTCATCAGAAATAATCGCATCTTCTTCTCCAAATAATGGCTCAAATACACCGCCATTAGCATCAAATGCTGCTGCATATAAAATAGTATCTTCTTGTCCTAAGAAGTTTGCAATCTTTTTTTCTAATGTTTTATGAATATCTTGAGTACCGCAAATAAAACGAACAGATGACATACCGTATCCGTGAGAATCTAAAGCAGCTTTCGCTCCTTCAATTACTTTTGGATGAGAGGATAAACCTAAATAGTTGTTGGCACAGAAGATAATTACTTCCTTACCATCGCTTACTTTAACGCTTGCGCCCTGAGGAGTAATAATCACACGTTCTTTTTTGAACAAACCATTTTGTTCTATTTCATTTAATTGACTTTGTAAATGCTCTTGAAATTTTCCGTACATAATGTTGAATTTTGAGATACAAATTAAAGAATATTCACTGATTTTAAGGATTTTTTAGCCCTAATATTCTATAAATTATAAACTTAATTATATTTGACCTCCTAAACGCGCACGTGGCGTTCCCGATAGCTATCGGGATGGTAGCCGCTTCCGAATCCAAGTTATATTTTTCATGGCTCATGTATACATTTTGTATTCAGAAAATTTAAATAAGTATT
>JBEIPP010000198.1:0-5307 GCA_040376995.1 Flavobacteriales bacterium | reverse complement strand
GGATTACAAGCTATAGGCGAAGCTTATGGCGGAAGTCTTAAAAACTTAGACACCGTCTTTCATGGTATTGCAACTCCAATCAATATTATTTCAGAGGATTCCATTTTCCATAATTGCCCAAAAACCTTTACGGTTGGACGTTACCATTCTTGGGTCGTTAACACAAACAACCTTCCTCAAGAATTACAAATTACGGCAACAGATGAGCAAGGGAATATCATGGCAATAAAACATCGTACACATAATGTGCGAGGCGTGCAATTTCATCCTGAGTCTATATTATCAGAATATGGTGAAATCATGATTCACAATTGGCTAAAAGCTTAATTAATCATCTGTTTCACAACTCCGAGCTATTACACTGATCGGAATAGAAATGAGAGAAGTACAAAAATTAATTTTCTTTCTATTAAAAAAAACAAAAAATGAAAACGTCATTTAACCTTTTATGTCATGGACATACACTATCCGAAACTGAAGCCTATCAATTGCTTCAAGATATTTGTAACAATCAATTCAATGCTTCGCAAATAGCAGCCATCATGGCTTTTTATATTGCTAGACCAATCACTGTAAATGAATTAATCGGTTTTAGAAAAGCACTCCTGGATGTTTGTATTCCCGTAAAACTAGATCGAGAATCTATCGATGTTTGCGGTACAGGGGGTGATCAAAAAGATACATTTAATATTTCTACACTTTCAGCTCTGGTATTAGCAGCATCAGGAATACCTGTAGCCAAACATGGCAATTACGGGTCTTCTTCTGTATCTGGCTCGTCGGATATTTTAAAACATTTAGGCTATCAATTCAAAACAACTTCAGATGATTTAAATCGTGAGTTTAATCAGCACAATATTTGTTTTATGCATGCGCCTTTATTTCATCCTGCCTTAAAAACGGTAGCTGCAAGTAGAAAAGAATTAGCTGTTAAAACATTTTTCAATTTACTAGGACCATTAGTTAATCCTGCTAATATCAGTTTCAGATATGTAGGAGTTTATGGCTTAGAAGTCGCAAGACTTTATAATTATATTTTACAACAAGATAAAGCTAATTACTGTTTGGTACATTCAATAGATGGTTATGATGAAGTGAGCTTAACATCTTCCTTTAAATACATTACAAAAACAACAGAAAAAACTATTGAACCCGAATCACTAGGCTTTTCAAGCCTAACCCAGGAAGATTTATTTGGAGGAAATACAATTAAAGAGGTCTCTACTATTTTTGTAAATGTATTAAAGAACGAATGCACCAATGCTCAAAAAAATGTAGTAACTATCAATAGTGCATTAGCTATGAATGCTTATGATCCTAGCAAATCAATAGCAGAATGTGTAGACATCTGTAAAGAAACCATCGAATCAGAAAAGACCTATAAATTATTTAAAAACCTAACATCAAACTAATATGAACACTTTAGAAAAAATAATAGCACATAAACGAATCGAAGTCAAAGAACGTGAATCCTTATATCCTATTGAATTATTAAAACAAAGTAATTATTTTAAATCACCAACAGTTTCGTTATCTTCTTATTTAAAAAGACCTGATAAAAGTGGTATCATAGCTGAATTTAAAAAACAGTCGCCTTCAGCAGGTGTCATCAATGAACATCTAAGTGTTGAGAAAACCTCTGTTGGTTATATTCAAGCGGGTGCTAGTGCTTTATCAATCTTAACCGACAAAAAATTCTTTGGTGGCAGTTCAGAGGATTTAAGTACAGCAAGAAAATACAACATCTGCCCTATTCTTCGTAAAGATTTTATTATTAATGAATATCAAATCATAGAATCGAAATCTATTGGAGCAGATGCAATTTTACTAATTGCAGCCGTTTTAACAAAAGAAGAAATTATTCAGTTCACTGATTTCGCTCATCAGTTGGGATTAGAAGTACTGTTAGAATTACATCACCCTGATGAACTATCTAAATTGTATGATAAAGTAAATGTAGTTGGCATCAATAATCGTGACTTAAGCACCATGAAAATTGATATTAAGCAATCATTTTTAATGGCAGATTTACTGCCAAATAATATGATTAAAATTTCGGAAAGTGGGATTGAAAACCCTCGAACAATTGCTGATTTAAAAAAAGTGGGTTACCAGGGATTTTTAATTGGAAGTCATTTTATGAAACAACCGCAACCGCATTTAGCTTGTAAAGAGTTTATTAATGAATTATCATCAGTAATATCATGAAACTAAAAGTTTGCGGATTAAAACACGAACATAATATAAAGGACCTGATACAATTGCCTATAGATTATATAGGATTTATATTCTATAAAAAATCTCCACGCTTTGTTGAAGAAAACTTGAGTTTTGATTTTGTGAGTTCGATTCCAAAATACATTAAAAAAACTGGGGTATTTGTTAATGAAAGTAGCTCTTTCATTTCTGATCACATTGCTCACTACAATTTAGATATGATTCAATTGCACGGAAATGAATCTCCAGAATTATGTGCTGAGTTAAAACCATACGTTAAAGTAATAAAGGCATTTCAAATACAAGATGGTTTTGACTTTAAACAGCTAGAAAGTTATTTAACTGTAGTAGATTATTTTTTATTCGATAGTGCAACGGCAAACTATGGTGGCAGCGGAAAATTATTTAATTGGCAGATATTAAAAAACTACAAATACAATATTCCGTTCTTTTTAAGTGGTGGTATTAGCGAAGAGCATATAGAAGAAATCAAACAATTAAATATACCTCAATTAGTAGCCATTGACATCAACTCAAAATTTGAAATAGAACCAGGATTAAAAAACACAGAACAAGTAAAACAATTTATTTTAAAATTAAACTCATGATAAATCAATACAACATTAACGAACAAGGCTATTACGGTGAATACGGAGGAGCCTACATCCCTGAAATATTATTTAATAATGTAGAGGAACTAAAAAATAATTATTTATTAATTATGGAAAGCGAATCCTTTAAAAAAGAATTTGATGAGTTACTTAAAAATTATGTTGGCAGACCAACGCCTTTATATCATGCAAAAAATTTATCAGCTCAATTTAACACAAACATTTTTTTGAAGCGAGAAGATTTAAATCATACAGGCGCGCACAAAATCAATAATGCATTAGGGCAAATATTATTAGCTAAACGCTTAGGTAAAAAACGAATCATTGCTGAAACTGGAGCTGGCCAGCACGGTGTAGCTACAGCCACAGCATGCGCGTTAATGGGATTAGAATGCATTATCTATATGGGCGAAGTGGATATTGAAAGACAAGCACCTAATGTAGCTCGTATGAAATTATTAGGAGCAACAGTTGTTCCTGCATTATCTGGAAGTAAAACCTTAAAAGATGCTACCAACGAAGCTATCAGAGATTGGATTAATAACACAGAAACAACGCATTATATTATTGGTTCGGTAGTTGGTCCGCACCCTTATCCCGATATTGTAGCGCGCTTTCAATCGGTAATTAGTTATGAAATGAAAAGCCAATTATTGCAACAAGTTGGAAAAGAAAATCCTGATTATGTAATTGCCTGCGTTGGCGGAGGAAGTAATGCTGCTGGTGCGTTTTATCATTACCTAAACAATGAAGAAGTGCAATTAATTGGAGTTGAAGCATCTGGAAAAGGAATTGATACAGGACATACAGCCGCTACTTTAACAATTGGCACACCAGGAATTATTCACGGAAGTAAAACTTATTTGATGCAAAATCATGACGGACAGATTACAGAACCATACAGTATTTCAGCAGGACTTGACTACCCAGGCATCGGCCCTATTCATTCATTTTTGCATGATGTAAAAAGAGCGAAATATCTACACGTCACAGATTCAGAAGCGATGGATGCTGTTGTTAATTTAACTCAAAAGGAAGGAATCATTCCTGCCTTAGAAAGCGCACATGCATTAGCTGCATTACATAAATTTAATTTTAAACAGACAGATATCGTTGTTTTGAACCTTTCTGGCAGAGGAGACAAAGACTTAACTACTTATATAAACTATTTAAATGAAAACAATCATGCAAAACAGAATTGATATTTTATTTGATAGAAAACAAAAAAACATTCTCTCCATATTTTTAACAGCAGGTTATCCAAATGTTAACGATACACTTTCCAATATTAAAATTTTAGATACAACAGATGTAGATTTATTAGAAATTGGAATTCCTTTTTCTGATCCAATTGCAGATGGTCCTATTATTCAACAAAGTAGTATGACTGCTTTAAATAATGGTATGACTTTGAAAGTTTTATTTGAGCAATTACAATCATTAAGAACATTCACTCAATTGCCAATTCTATTAATGGGTTATTTAAATTCGGTGATGCAATATGGCGTAGAAGAATTTTATGAATCTTGCCATAAAGTTGGAATCGACGGCGTTATTTTACCTGATTTGCCATTAGATGAATTTGATAAAATTCATAAACCATTAGCCGATAAATATAATATTAAAGTAGCTTTAATTATAAGTCCTGAAACCTCAATAAAACGCATTGAATTAATTGACAGCAAAAGTTCAGGCTTTTTATATTTAGTTTCTTCTAATTCCACAACAGGTAATTTTAAAACAACAACTCAAAATTTATTTGAACCATTAAAATCAATTACTTCTTTAAAACTAAAAAATAAAATCCTTATTGGATTTGGTATTAAAGGTCAAAAAGAATTTTCGGAAGCTTGCAAAATTGCTAATGGTGCCATTATTGGTTCTTCTTTTGTTAAGCTACTTGAAAACTCAACTGATTTTCAAAAAGATATTCCTGAATTCATTTCAAATATAAAAAAATATTAGTAATACTATGACTTCGAGCGAAGTAGATAAGCAAAAGTACAACGCCAATTCTCAACTCAGCTTGAACTGACAAAAACTAACAATAGCAAAAAACAATAATTATTCAGTAACACAAGTAAAACACAATTTGAAAATCATTTAGTGTACATAGGTAAACATGATATTGATATCAAAACTATTGGTCATTTAAAGGGTGTAAAAGATATTCATCGAGTATCTAACAATTACAAATTAGTAAGTCGCAAATAGAAAACAGAAAATACCAAAATTAATTTTGGTGATGATGGTTTAAAAATGATGTATGAACAATGTAAACCTTACAACGTTAAAATCATTACAAAAGTTATGCAGTAATCACAAATAGATGTCATGATTAAATACGTTATATTTTTCAATTAGGTATGCGAAATTCTCAAAAAATTATAATTTATTGGATGCTTTAGGCGAAATTTATAAACCTTTAATAATTAAACCCGGATTACGCATTAGAAAATCTATTACGAGCTGAAACCTC
>JBEIPP010000137.1:0-8313 GCA_040376995.1 Flavobacteriales bacterium | reverse complement strand
CAGATTACGCATTAGAAAATCTATTACGAGCTGAAACCTCTTCAAAACAGAACGCTTTGCCACCTTTTCTCCTTCATCATAGTGGTTACTATGCTTCAGTCAAAAAAGTGTCTGTTTTATTAAGCTTTCAACTCTCATTACTATTCCTAATACATAATCTGGGTTTAATTAAAAAAATCAAACCACATAGAAACATAGAATTGTTGTTGTGTTAAGTAAATATAGAAACTTATAGTTTTGCACATAGTACTATGTGAGAGAAGCAAAGCTTCAACTGATTTACAAAAAACAATTTTGAACTATGTGGTAAAAAAATAATATTATTAATCAAACTACAAACTAACAAATGTGGTTAAAACGAAATCATGTCACTTTTAAAATCATTAGGTAAAAATCCCTCAGGGAAAAGATTGGAGCGCATCAAACAATCACCTAATTATAAAAACAATGCCTTTCAAAATTTATCGCCTACCAACCAGTTATCGAAAGATACTTCCTATGCAAAAATCATGAAAGATTCGATGACTAGATCAAAACATGTTGAACCAACTAAAGTAATCCCCTTTGTAAAAACAGATTTACATACTATCAATGCAGAAGAACCAGTGATAGTTTGGTTCGGACACTCATCTTACCTGCTAAAAATTAATGGTAAAACTATTTTAGTAGATCCTGTATTTAGCGGAAATGCTTCTCCTTTTTCGTTTATGATAAAAGCCTTTAAAGGTTCTAATGAATATTTGGCGGATGATATGCCAATCATTGATTTATTATTATTAACGCATGATCATTACGATCATCTGGATTATAAAACATTAAAATTATTACGTTCTAAAATAAAACAAGTGATTGCACCTTTAGGTGTTGGTTCGCATTTAGAACATTGGGGTTTTGAAGAATCACGTATAACAGAATTAGATTGGTGGGAAACTAATTCATTTGCCAATGATATTGAAATTACTGCTACGCCAGCTCGTCATTATACAGGACGAACAATGACACGTTCAAAAATGTTATGGGCTTCGTATGTACTAAAAACAAAAGCACATTCTGTTTATTTGGGAGGCGATTCAGGTTACGATACTCACTTTAAAATGATAGGCGAACTATATGGGCCTTTTGATATTGCTTTATTGGAATCAGGGCAATATAATACTTCCTGGCCAAATATTCACATGATGCCAGAAGAAACAGTACAAGCAAGTATTGATTTAAAATCAGGTGTTTTGTTTCCCATTCATTGGGGTAAATTTGCTTTGGCTATGCATGATTGGGATGAACCTATTAAGCGTATTGTAAAAAAAGCCGAAGAGCTAAATGTAAAAGTAACCACCCCAATGATTGGCGAACCTTTACTGATTAGTAAATATCAGGAAACTAAATTTTGGTGGGAGTTTGAATAACATTACTTATCCAACCAAGTTTTAAAATCATTTACTCTTTCTCTGCTAACAATTGCAGCATCTTCTTCTAGTATATCTGAATTTATTTTTAAACGACTATTAAAGTAAGAACTCACTTTTTGAATGGAATTCATGCTAATAAGAACTTTACGGTTGATTCTAAAAAATAAATCTGGAGATACAGCACCTTCTAATTGGTCTAATGTATAATCAATAGGGTAGCGTTTATTATTAGAAGTTACCATTAAAGTAATGCCATCTTCAGATGTAAAATGAAACACATCGTCGGTTTTGATGGATATGATATTATCTCCCATTTTAACTAGAAAACGATTTTTGTATTGCTTGTTTAGATTTAGATATGCATTTGCAATATTTTCAATGATTGAACGTTGTTGTTTGTTGTTGATTTTATGAAGTTTTTCAATAGCATTTCGTAAATCATTGACACCAATTGGTTTTAACAAATAATCCACGCTATTCAATTTAAACGCTTTGATAGCATATTCGTCAAATGCTGTAGTGAATATGATAGGTGTATCAATACATATATTTGAAAATATCTCAAAACTTAAGCCATCTGCTAAGTGAACATCTACAAACAATACATCAGATTTAATGCCTTTTTGAAATTCGTTAATGCTCTTTTTTACCGAATCATATTGGGCTATGATTTCAATAGATGCATCAATGCGTTTTAATAAATTGCCTAAGTGTTCTGCGGATAATTTCTCATCTTCTATAATAATAGCTTTCATTTCGAATGTAATAACGGTATTCTTACTTTAAATGAATGATTATCTTCAATAACATCAACCGTTTTATTTGTGAAGTATTTGTAACGTTCGTTGATGTTTTTTAATCCTGTTTTAGAGCTTGCCTCGCTTTGAGTTCTTAATTGTAAATTATTACTTACTTCTAGGGTACCATCAATAGTTTTGATATGAACGGTTAAGGGCATCGCTTTTGATATTTCATTATGCTTAATAGCATTTTCTAAAAGTATTTGTAAAGCCATCGGAGGTAGTAATTGTTGTAGTTTATTTTTTTTTATATCAATTTCAAATTTAATATTTGTGTCAAAGCGAATTTGAAGCAGATATGTATAAGATTCAATAAAAGCTAATTCTTCTTCTAATGTTATTAATTCATGATCCTTATTGTCTAATAAATAACGGTAGACTTTTGACAGTTGATTAATAAAATCAACAGCTTTGTCTTGGTCTTTATATACCAATGACGATAGCACACTCATGTTATTGAATAAAAAGTGAGGGTTGATTTGATTTTTTAAATTTTGCAACTGTGCTTGTAAGCTTTCGGTTTTATACTTTTCAACTTCTATTAAAGAGTTTTTCCAATGTCCAAAAAATTGTGTTCCAATTTCAATAGGCAAAATTATTAGGGATATCATAATTCCTAATATTATTGATGTAATCATAAATGCTTCTTTGTTTGCCGCAGGTAAAACACAAACATATTTATTGAAAAAAAGCATAGAAACATAAATTATCAAGCCACTATACAAAATAATTATCGGCAAATGAACAATAACACGACGTCCTGGGCTTTCTACCCATCGAAATTTAAGATTCATCCAATGGTCAATTCTTAAATTGCCTTCCCATACAATAATCGTTATAAAAACAGAAATAAAAATACCTAAAAATCTATTGGAATTAAAATCATTTGGTTTAACAATAAAATCTAATAGTAGGGATATGGCTACCCCTGCTATAATCATATAAATAAACCGTTTATTGTTTTTGCGCATGGTTAAATTTAGCAAAATCTCTTAACTTTTAATGAAATGTGATCAATTTTAAAATTGAACTTTATATACAAAATTTGGGAAGAATCCAATTTGGTACGCGGTGTTAATATTATTAGTTAATGGATTATACCGTTGTGCAAATACGTTTTTGTTATTCGTTACGTTTTGTATATCAAAGAATAATGATTGTGACATTTTTCTTTTTTTACTATTTAGTGTAAATCCTGTTTTTACATCTAATCTAAAGAAATCAGAATTACGTTGTGTAAAGGCATATTCATTACCTTTTAGTATTTCTTGTTTTGCAATTTGTGATGCTTCTAAATCTACTGGAGTATAATAACGTCCGCCTGCTTGTGTCATTTTCACATCGATGGTGATAGTGTTTCTTTTTTCTTTACCTAGTTTAAATTCTTTTCCAACTAAAACATTGTAAACATATTTCCCATTAAAGGCGGTATTGCGCGTTACCTTATCACTGCCTTTGTAGGTGGAATTATAAATAGTTCCTGTAATCAATCCATAATATCCTTTGCTGAAAAACTTCTCAATGGTTAATTCAGCTCCATAGTTTTCACCAGTTCCCTCATTTTTTAAAAAACCTTGTTCTGTAGGATTAAAACTAGAGCCTGTGTTCAACATTGAGAAGCTGCTTGGATTTTCTGTAACAGGCACATTCGATAAAAATTGATAATATACTTCAGTTTTTATTCTCCAATCTTTAAAAGGCAAAACATCATATCCAATCACAAAATGTTGGCTTCGTGTAAAGTCTAAATTTTTATTAGATTGATCGTATGTTCCATCATTATTTGGTGTGCGGTAAAAATACACATCGGTTGGTTGCATTTGACTATGCATACCATAACCAATGCTAAAACTGTTTTTTTGATTGGCTTGATATTTTAAGCCCACTCTTGGTTCAATGGAATAAGATTTGTTTAATGTCAAATATTGTGAGTGTAATCCAATATTTAAAGTTAATTTGTTGTTGAAGTTGTATTTTGCATGAGCATATCCTTGAATTAATGATGTGTAATCGTTATAGTCCCATATTTGTTGCCAGTTTGGAGTAAATTCTCTGTTTTTGTAAAATAAATTCAAGTTAATTAATTCTTCAATAGCACCTATTTTCACAAATAATTTAGAACTTATTTTTGAGTTAAAAGAGGTGTTAATTGAATAGCGTATTTGAGTTACTTTATTTTCGGTAATGCGTGTGCTGGAAGCATCTGATTTTGAAATCGTGTCTTGATTAAAATATGAACCTGCATATGTGCCTCCAATGATTGTATTAAAATATGATCTTGTGCCTACTCTAATAAAATGTTTCAATCCAATTAATCCTATATCACTCGTAAACTGACTATCTCTTGTTGGATCTGCAAATAAATCAGTGCTATCAATTTTGTCGTGTTTAAAATCAATTTTACTTTTTCCTCCTAAACCAAAAATTGTAAAACGGCCTATTTTGCTATAGCCTCCATTTATTTTAAAAGATAAATCCTGATAAAATGGCGTTGCAGTTGTTCCCACTGATAATCCCATAGTTTGAGCTAAACCAGTGAAAGAATAACGATAAGCCAGTACATACGATGAGCCTTTTGCTTTATTGATTGGCCCTTCTGTCATTGCTTCTAAGCCTGTTAATGCTCCAAATTGAATGGTGTGTTCTCGTTTATCAGAGTTACCATTTCTAAATCCTAAATCAAATACGCCAGCATTGGCATTACCATACTCCGAAGGAAATGCAGATGTGAAGAAATCTGAATTTTTTAATAAGTTGGTATTAATGCCGCTTACCGGTCCACCAGTGGTTCCAATGGTTGAAAAATGATTTGGGTTAGGAATATTTAAACCTTCAATACGCCATAAAACACCGGTTGGAGAGTTACCTCTTATCACAATGTCATTTCTTGAATCGTCAGGAGAACTTACTCCCGCAAAGTTTGCGGCTAAACGTGATGGATCGGAACGGCCACCGGCATAACGGTTCACTTCCTCCATCGAAAAGGAACGACCACTTACAGAGGTTAATTCATTGTTGGTTTCATTTTTTTTAGTTCCAGCAACTACAATTTCATTTAATGAATTGATGTTTTCCTCTAATCCAATATCAATCGATACTTCTTTGCCTGACGTTACTAATACATTAGGTAAGACAATTTCTTTATATCCCATAAACGAAATTTTTAAATCATAACGTCCTGGAGCAATTTCTGTTAATCTAAATTTTCCATCTGCGTCAGTTGTCGTTCCTTTTATTGGATTAGAACCTATAATTATAATGTTTACACCAGGTAGTGCAAATTGAGCTTGTTTGTCAATTATAGTTCCTTTGATTGTTTGTGTTGGACTTTGAGCTAATACTTGGTTTAGAGTTCCTAAGGCGATTATTGTCGTTAAAAATAGATAATATTTTTTCATCATGATTTTTTGTTTTATGATTCAAAATTATCTAATGCTTATGCTATAAGGAAGAAAAAACCTATGAGTTGTTGAATTAGATGGTTGAATTGTTTAAAATATTGAAATTTATTTTGAAAGAATCTGATTCAGATAGCCTAGTTGGAGTATGTTTTGATAGTAATAAAAATGCGCAGTATGCGGATTTGAAGTGCTTTAAAAGTGGACTTCACAGACAAAATCTCGAACCAGTTACTAAAAGACATTGACATGCTAGCGAGCTTAAATCGCTACATTTCAGAGTATTAGTTTGATTACATATTTTAAAGCTTAGACCCATTAATGTTTTTCTGAATTTAAAGATATAGAAATATGTTCTGAATCTTGATTTTACTTTTTCTTGACTGAATATTCGCCAATTTCATATGTTTAAGTTATTTGTTTTTTAGTTGTTATACCTGTCTGCCGAAAGGCAGGTGGTATAGCCATGTTTATCTTCTCCCGATAGCTATCGGGATGCGTTTGTGTTTAAGGCAAACATGGTTATTTCATATTTAACATTTTGATACGCCCTTATCCATCTCGATAATCGCCTACGTAATTCGTCCTTTAATCCATAATATGAAAAATCTTTGAAATAAGCTGAAGATTCTCCAAGCAGTTCTATATGCTCTGACAGGTTTTCATTTGAATACTCTTCCATTAGTAAATCTAATTTGGTTTTTAATTCAGGAAGCGGCTTTTTTATTTTTTGTTTGGCGCTAACATCTTTTAACCCTTGAGGGATTCTAAACCTTCCAAGTTGAATTTTCTTTTGCTTCCTTAATTCGTATTTATTAACCTGAGCCTTTTCAATTCGTTTTCGTTCTGATTTTAACTCCATATAACGATATAAATCAATGTTTCTAGCCTCTAATTCTTTACTAAGATTGATTAGGCCCTTTTTATAATAATAAACACTCTTTCCTTTCAAATAAGTATTAGTAAACTGAAACTCATCTCTAATAAAATTACCCACATTGTTGTATGGCGCACTTTTTATGTACTTATGAATTTCATACCCTACAACCCATTGGTCATGCTCCTTTCTCAATTTATTAAACTCGATGGCGGCTTTATCCAATACTTCTATTGAAAATTGTTTTTCAGCAGGCAATTTATTTGTATCAAGAACTATGACACACAATAGTAAAAAGAACAATTACAATCCAAAAAAGATAGAGCGTCATATTACATATATCGAAGAAAAGTCTAATCAGTATTTAAAAGAATTAGATGAGGCCGATAAAAACGAACAAAATGAGAAAGTAAAAAACATTACTGAAAAACTAACACGCCTTAAAACACAAAAAATAAAATACGAAAACATCACCACTCAATTAGAGCAAACAGGCGAACCACAAGTAAGCACAACCGATGCCGATGCAAGAGCATTGCTAGTGCATGGACAAGTAGTAGAAGTAAGTTATAACACACAAGCCGCAATAGATGATAAATATAAATTAGTAGTAGGCACACATACTATTAATCGCAACGATAGAAACGCCTTAAGCAACATTGCTTTAGAAACTAAAGAAAACCTGCAAGCAGAAACATTTACCGTATTAGCCGATAAAGGTTATAATAATGCCAAAGAAATAGAAGCCTGCCAAAAGCAAGGATTAACAACTATAGTAGCCCAACAAGAAATAGTAAACAGTAACGATAAAGGAACGACTAAAAACTATTTAGTAACTAATTTTATTTACAATAAAGAAACAGACACTTACACTTGCCCACAAAATCAAACATTAACAACAACAGGAACTTGGCATACTAAGAAACGTGATAATGGCTCACATCAATTTAAAGAGTACCGCACTAGCGCTTGCAAAACCTGTGAAGCATTAAAACTTTGTACCGCTAAGGCTGATGGCAAAAGAGAAATAGAACGAAGCCAATATGCAGAAGCCATTGAACTAAACAATAAAAATTATAAAGAACAATTTGCTTTATACCGCAAACGGCAAGAACTTAACGAACATGTTTTTGGATCCATAAAAAGAGTATGGGGCTATTACTACACTAATCTTAAAGGATTAAAAAAAGTAAATGTTAAATGGAGCCTAATTATGACAGTTTATATCATGAAACGAACAATTAACATACTTGGTTTTGATAAACTAATGGAAAAACTCCACGCTTGGAGGCCAGAATACAAAAAGGATTGGCTTTATCCACAAAAAACTAACTAAACAGAAGCTGTTATACGAACGTTGTTTTTTGAAACGAAAATGGCGGCGTGAAAAATCGCTATTCCTATAAACGATTTATGAAAGTCTGAATAAATTTTAATAGTGTTTTTTTTGAAAATAAAATTAAAAAGGGAGTTTTTTCACAACCTGACGGTTTGCAGCTTTGCGTTCGGCGGACTTTGGAACACTCAACTGTCTAAAACCACAAAACTAAATTAGTAGCCGAAATGCTGCCTCTTTTTTTGCTTGTATGAAAATACAACTTTCTGCGAAGCAGGCAAAATTACAAACAAAAAACTTATACTTCCGCCCGCTGATGCAAAGGTGCTGTTATCGGCTGCACTTCTTGTTAGTTCAAGTTAAAGATGTCCTTAACTTTGTTGTCGGATAGTAGGTTTACAAATAGTTTTTTGCTGTGTTCTTTTTCTTGGAATGGTTGAGTTTTAAAAAGGTCGGCATATTTGATTTCTGTCAAGTCATTTAAATCGTTTGACTT
>JBEIPP010000216.1:0-4439 GCA_040376995.1 Flavobacteriales bacterium | reverse complement strand
TTTATGTGGATGATGGTGGTGATGAATATGTATTTGTAAATTAAAAGATATGCCAGTAATTAATGGAGTTTATTTAAAGGATTTTCCGGCATTACCGAGTGCGGTTGCTGATGCTAATATAATACCTATTGCCATAGCAGGTAATCAGATAGCGTATAGAACAACAGTAGCCGGGATTGTTACCGATGCTAGAGTAACAAGTAAGTTACTTACAGGATTATCCGTTACGGGATCTACAATCTTAGCAACCGATACAATTCTACAAGCATTTGGTAAAGTCCAGAATCAGTTAAATGGCAAAGTAAGTTCTGTTGGTTTAACAATGCCCGCTGCTTTTAACGTAGCTAATTCACCAATTACAAGTGCGGGAACTTTGGCAGTAACGGCTGCGGGTGTAGCATCTCAATACATTAGAGGCGATGGACAATTAGCTGACTTTCCAACAGGCGGAGGCGGCGGTGGTTCATCGGTATCTTACTACTTAAATGGTTCGGTAAATCAAGGTACTTTTGTAGGGAATGTTTACCGAGAAATGAATAAAACTCCAATATTTGGAGCAGGTACAGATTTCACAATTAATGCTGATGGTTACATTTCTCAATTCATTACGGATGCAAATGACCCTAACTCATTATTAATTCCTGCTGGTAATTGGAACTTTGAAACTTTTTTCTCAGCATCATCAGGCGGTGGTTCTCCTACATTTTACATTGAATTATACAAGTACAACGGAACTGCATTTACATTAATTGCAAGTAATTCAGCAACTCCTGAATTAATAGCTTTTGGTACAACTATCGCTCCGTATTTTTCATCATTGGCAGTACCTGAAACGGTACTATTGGCTACTGATAGACTTGCTATTCGTATTTATGTTACTCACTCAGGGAAAACAATAACGTTACACACAGAGAATAGTCACCTTTGTCAAGTAATTACTACGTTTACCACAGGATTACAATCTTTAAACGGATTAACTAAACAAACACAATATCTTGCAGTTGGCACTTCTGGAACTGACTTTGCCATTTCAAGTTCGGTAGACACACATATGTTTAATTTGCCTGATGCTTCCACAACTGCAAGGGGTGTAATGACAACTGGAACGCAAACATTTGCTGGATTAAAGACTTTTAATACCACAAGTGCATCGGCTGGTTTAAATTTGAATAAAACTACTAATGATGTAGGATTATTTAATTTTCAAGTTGCTGGTGTTGACAAATCGTACATTGAGTGGAATATAAATGATGCAGGTTCAGGACTTGGAACGGCTTTTAATATTAGAAACGGTCAAGGGGCAATAGGTTTGTATGACTCCACAAATACAGGATTAAAGATTAGTGGAGGTAATACAAATATTGCTGGTCAGCTAACTTTAGGTTCAACCATAACCAACGGAACGTACACTTATACTCTACCAAGTGCGACAGGAACATTAGCTTTAGTAGGTGGGGCAGGTGTAGGTACAGTTACAAGTGTTGCTGCCCTTACTTTAGGCACAAGTGGTAGTGATTTATCATCAAGCGTAGCAAATGGCACTACAACTCCTGTAATTACGTTGAACGTACCTGATGCAAGTGCAACTGCAAGGGGTGTGGTGACTACTGGAACGCAGACGATTGCTGGATTAAAAACATTTGAAAATTCAGGTATTACAGCAAATTTTAATCGAACAGTATCAGGTGGTGCGATTGTAGGTTTTCAAATATTAGGAGTTGACAAATCATTTATAGAATGGAATGTAAATGATGCAGGTTCAGGTGTAGGTACTGCAATGAACTTGCGTAATAATCAAGGAGCAATAGGATTATACGACAATACCAATACTGGATTAAAAATCGCTTCTGGTAGTGGGGTTTTTGCAGGTAGTTCTACTGCTAATGCCTTTATACCAAACAATTCAACAATTCCGACAAATGGAATGTATTTATCAGCTACAAATACATTAGATTTTGCAACGAATAGTACAAATAGATTAAGTATCAGTTCAACTGGAAGTATGTATGTTGGAGCAGCTATTGATTCTGCGGCAATAAGCACATTTGTAAGTGGTTTTAATGGGTTTGCTGCAAAAGTAAGTAATAACGCATTTTTCTTATATTCTGGTTTAGATAGTAGTGCTGTAAGAACATTTTATGTTTTAGGTACTGGAGATGTAAAAAACACTAATAACAGTTATGGAGCTATTTCAGATGTTAAACTGAAGGAGAATATTAAAGATGCCACACCTAAATTAGATGACTTACTAAAAGTTAAGATACGAAATTACAATTTAATCGGGGATGACAAAAAGCAGATAGGGGTTATTGCTCAAGAATTAGAAAAAATTTTCCCTACAATGGTTGATGAATTAGAAGACTTTGAAGAATTAGAAGTACCACAAATAGATAAAGAAGGAAACGAAGTATTAAATCAAGAAGGCAAAATAGTAACTACCAAACAAAGAGTAAGCAAAGGTACTGCTACAAAGTCAGTGAAATATTCAGTATTTGTGCCTATGTTGATTAAGGCTATTCAGGAACTAAAATTAGAAATCGACATTTTAAAAAACAATTAAATGGAACCAGAACCACAAAAGTTAAAAGTTGAATTACTGTTACAAGAATGGGAAGCAGTATTGGCAGTTATTGAACAGTCAACTGCATCTCATATTCAAGTGAAATCAGTAGCAGCTGAATTAGTTAAACAGTTACAACCACAAATTAAAGATGACAAATAACAACGCTGATTTAGCGACCATAGTAAGTGTATCTGGAGCGATGTTAAGCATTGCCGATGTGCAACCGATAGTAACATTAGTAGCTTCCCTGGTCGCTATTGTCAGCGGAATCTTTGCGATTAGATATTACATAAAAGCCACAAATAAAATCAAATGAAAGCAGAAGAAATACAATACATCGAAACAGAAGTAAAAACTAATCTAATCCCTGAAATTAAAAAAGCAGTTCCGGGAGTATTGGGATGGGTTATAAAACTAATTTTCCCGAAATTGGAGCGCAAGATCATTGATTTCATTATTGGGATAGTTGAGAATATTTTAAATAAGAAAAAGTGAGATCAGGGCAGTTAAGTACTAACTTTCACATCCGGGAGTTTAAATGTAACGATGGGAGTAAAGTACCAGAAGCATTAGAGGCAAATGTGAGGCTATTAGCTGAGCAGCTACAAGCACTTCGGGACTTCATTGGTATTCCTATTCATTTAAATTCTGCGTACCGTACAGAGGCGTATAATGCGTCTATCGGAGGCAGTCCAAAAAGTCAGCATAAGTTAGCAAAGGCTGCTGATCTGGTCACTTCAAAATATACACCTGCAGAATTAGCAGACATTATAAAAAAGCTCATTAAAGAGGGTAAAATGATGCAGGGTGGTGTTGGTGTTTATCCGAGCTTTGTTCACTATGATTGCAGAGGAACTGAGGCACGTTGGTAACAATTAAATTATAAAATCATGAATTTCGCAAAACAAACATTAAGAAGGTTGGCATTGAAAACTCCAGCGTATTTCAAAAAGCTGATCTATTTTGGGATTGCTTTAGGAACTATCGGGACTGGATTAATGGCTATTCCTGAACTGGAGCAATTTTATTCAATCGGTGAAAAATTATTAATTATCGGATTGGTTTCTGGGGTGATTGCCAAAACTGCCGTAACAGATCCGAATCAGATTTAACAGTTTAACAATGATCCATAAGGTAACGTAAATTGTCAGGGTTATAAATAAGAAGTTGATTAGTTGTTGCATGGTAGTTAAACGCTATAAACTTGCGTATATTTTTGAGTTAGGCAAAACCCTATCACAGCTCCGAAATAAGTTCGGGGTTCTCATAAATGTTGCCTATAATTTCAATATTATCATTTTGGTTACTGTCATAATCTCCGTTTAGACTTGTGTACCTTACATCAATACCAATATACTTACAATACCAACCTTGATAGGCATTGTTTTTATTGTGACCAAATTTTACATTTAAGAATGCGTTTGTGATACAATCCCTAATTACATCACCTTCGTACACATCTTTACCGTTTTTATCTTGTATTCCAGTAAACTGCATAACTATTGCATCATCTCTAAGTATTCCAAAAAATCTTGATATTCCAAAATTGGTATCAAGTGGCATTGTTAGCATTTTGCCATCATCAAATGCTCTAAATTTTAATTCTCTTTGTTCCATTGTTTTTTTATTTATTGTTACTAATTAAATTCTCTAAAAGGGCATCGCCTAACAGCACATAAGCAAAAGCGGGCGAAACAAACTAACTGAATAAGCCCGCCTTCGCTTATCTGCAAACCGTTAGTGTTCAGTTTGCCTCTGACACACACATTCTATAAACATACCAAATTCCCACGGAAATTGTTTACCTGTACCTTTACAGTAAGGGCAAACCGCAACACTAACATCGTGTATATTGCATTGCTGCTTTCGTGCTCCA
>JBEIPP010000260.1:0-2879 GCA_040376995.1 Flavobacteriales bacterium | reverse complement strand
TATGAATATCAAATAACTTTTGGAGGAGATTTACAACCATACCATATTATCGAAAAACATCCATATAAAAGATATTTTCCATTTAAAGTAGATACCTTATATCTGATTCAGAAAAATGAGGAGTAGTTGTATTATCATATTTTTGTTTTTTTTATTTTCTTGTAAGGAAAATACAACAACAACATCTCAAATTAAAAAAGATGTAACGTATGTTGATATTGCTCCTATTATCTATAAAAACTGTACACCGTGTCATAGAGCAGGGGAGAGCGGTCCAATTGAATTTATGACTTACGATGATGTGAAGATAAACGTCAACAAAATAAAATTTGTGACTCAAAGTGGATACATGCCACCTTGGCCGGCTGATAATAGTTATACACATTTTATTGGTGAACGTAAACTCTCTGAAGAAGAATTAGAGTTGATTAAAGTATGGGCAGAGAATGGCGCACCAAAAGGAGACGAATCAAAAATACCTTTGCCGCCTCAGTTTTATAACGGTTCCTTTTTAGGTAAGCCAGATACCGTTATTAAATTTTTAAAACCTGTTCCAATTAAAGGAAATGGTGCCGATCATTTTTACATTGTAAAACTACCTTTGCAATTAGCTAAAGATACCTTCGTACGTTACTTTGAGTTTGTACCTAATCATCGTAAACTAGCGCATCACATTAACGGACATTTAATCAGTTATGAGGTAGGAAAGAAAAAAGATGTTGTGAGCGGAATCACACATTCATTAGATGAGTTCACGGATTATAAAGATTTGTTTACGCAAATGAATATTTTAAATGATGATGGCACTTTTCCTGTATTAAATCCTAATACGGTTTATTATTTACCAGGTTATATGCCGGTTAATTATCCCGATGGTATTGGCGGATACAAAACAAATAAAACATCGGTAGTTTTACTTAAAAATATTCATTACGGACCTAGTAATATTGATGTTTTAGATAGTTCTTATATCAATGTGTTTTACGGGCCAAAACCAAAACGACAAATTATTGAAACACAATTAGGCACTTTTGGTATTTCGAAAATCGAACCTGAATTAATTTTACAGCCTAATCAAATTCAAACCTTTCATACACAAGCCTCTTTACCTAATGATATTTCATTGTTATCCGTTAATCCGCATTTGCATTTACTAGGGAAATCGTTTTGGGCTTTTGCTGTTCAGCAAAACGGAGATACTATTCCTTTAATTAAAATTAAAAAATGGGATTTTAGATGGCAGTATTATTATACGTATCAGCATCCTATTATTATTAAAGCAGGAACAGTCATTCATGCCTATGCCACATTTGATAATACAGATAAAAATCCATTTAATCCGAATCATCCACCAAAAGTGGTGACTCAAGGGGAAGGTGTGAGAAGTATGCAAACTACTGAAGAAATGTTTCAGTTTATTTTTTCATACTTACCTTATCAAGTTGGTGATGAGAAAATGGATTTGAGTAAGTGAATTGAACCATATAAGTCATAAAAGAACACAAAAGAAATATAACTAATACGAACTTTTATGGTTAAAAAATAAAAATTATATTTGATTTACAAATGACGCCAAAACTTTACATAGTACCAACACCAATAGGTAATTTACAAGATATGACTTTTAGAGCCATTACGGTTTTAAAATCTGTGGATTTAATTTTAGCAGAAGATACGCGTAATACCATTCATTTATTACGTCATTTTGAAATTGAAAAACCTTTGCGCCCGTATCATGCACACAACGAACACGCTACCGTTGAGCAAATTGTAGAAATGATGGAATCTAATAAATCGGTTGCTTTAGTTTCGGATGCGGGAACACCTGCAATCTCTGACCCAGGTTTTTTATTAGTACGAGAATGTATTAAACATGGCGTAGCGGTTGAAACATTACCTGGCGCTACGGCTTTTGTGCCTGCTTTAGTTAATAGCGGCTTGCCTTGCGATAGTTTTGTGTTTTATGGATTCTTGCCACAAAAAAAAGGAAGACATACTAAATTACTTTCTTTAAAAGAAGAAACTCGTACGATGGTATTTTATGAATCACCATTTAGATTAGTGAAATTACTAGAAGAGTTTAAAGAATATTTAAGTGGCGACAGACAAGTATCTGTATCTCGAGAACTCTCCAAGCTATTTGAAGAAAATGCACGTGGTACTGTTGACGAACTCATTGCACACTTTAAAGCAAAGACAGTGAAGGGTGAAATTGTGGTGGTGTTGGCTGGTAAAGAGGTTTAGATTTAGTTAAGTATTTTTTTGAGGGTGAGTTTTTTCCTCCTTTGAAGGAGGTGTCCGAAGGACAGAGGATGTTTAAAACTACATCCCTCCCCCTCCGGGTACTCCCTTAAAAGGGAGAAAGATTTAATTTCCATCAGGGGCATAAATAAAAACCAAAAAGCCACTTATAAAAAGCAGCTTTTCGATTTTTTAAAAGTGGACTGGTTCCCCGTATCCCATTTGTTGCTTAAGCTAAAATGTCGGTTTGTGGTTACTGAAAGCATTATGCGAGCTGAGCGTAATGAATTTAATGCTGAGCATTCAGATAGCAGCAATGGTTATCGATTTAGTAGTGTTTTAGGTCATGGCGGCAAACTTGAGCTAGCAATTCCTCGAAGTCGGCATCATAATTTTTACCCAATGATTTTAGCTTTAATAAAAGATCAAAATGAAGAGAGTAAAAACCTGGCATATGAGTTGTATTCATCTGGATTAACTACTTTACAAATAGGTAGTTTATTTGATAAAATATATGGCCATCATTACAGTAAATCATCTATTAGTAATATGATGCTCGAAGCAAAGGCAGACATGAATGCTTGGCTAACCAGAGATTTAGAAAAACGGTATCCTATCATATATATTGATGCTACTTA
>JBEIPP010000119.1:0-9446 GCA_040376995.1 Flavobacteriales bacterium | reverse complement strand
ATCAAAATCTAAAATTACAACGTTAATTTTCTCGTCTAATTTCACGATTTCTTCTGGGTGATTAATACGTCCCCAAGATAAATCAGTAATGTGAATTAAACCATCAACACCACCTAAATCAATGAACACACCATAAGAAGTAATGTTTTTAACAACACCTTCTAATACTTGTCCTTTTTCTAATTTAGAAATGATATCACGTTTTTGAGTTTCAATTTCAGCCTCAATTAATGCTTTATGAGAAACTACTACGTTTTTGAATTCGTTGTTGATTTTCACAACTTTAAACTCCATAGTTTTTCCAACATAAACATCGTAATCACGGATAGGTTTCACATCAATTTGAGAACCTGGTAAGAAAGCTTCAATACCAAATACATCAACAATTAATCCACCTTTAGTACGGCATTTAACAAAACCTTTAATAATTTCGTCAGTATTAAGAGCTTCATTAACTCTATCCCAAGATTTACCAGCGCGAGCTTTTTTATGAGATAAAATTAATTGACCATTTGTATCTTCTGCTTTTTCAATGAATACTTCGATAGAATCACCAACTTTTAAATCTGGATTGTAACGGAATTCAGATAATGAAACAACACCATCAGATTTGTAACCAATGTTTACAACAACTTCACGTGAATTTTTTGATACTACAGTACCTTGCATAGTTTGCGCGTCAGCAATAGTGCTTAACGATTTACCATACATCTCATCTAAAGCTGTACGCTCTGCTGATGAGTAATTGTCATTTTTCTTTCCAATCGAATTCCAGTCAAAATCTGGATTCCCAACTGTTGCATTTTTGTCTGCCATTTATTTAATAATTGTATTCGGTATATCAAGGCTACCGAAGCGGTTAGTTTTAAATTTTATCCCAATTAATACCTTGATTAAAAATTGGGCTACAAATATACGATATTAAAACTTGCTTTTAATGAGAAACATAAAATAAATTTATTTTTAAATTACTGTAAATCAGCACTTTATTTTGAGTATGAACCTTTGTTTGTATCAGATTAAATTCTATATTTCGATAAAATATATCAAAGATTAGGGTATGAACTCAATTATCACACATGGCATAGAGATTTCTGTTCAAACACGCTACTATGCTCCTCAGTCCGACCCAAGAAATAGTCATTACTTTTTTGTGTATGAGATAACCATCACTAATAAAAGTGACTATACCGTTAAGTTATTAAAACGTCATTGGGATATTACTGATGGCTTTGGCGAGAAACGTGAAGTTGAAGGAGAAGGTGTAGTTGGAGAAACGCCAACATTAGAACCAGGCGATTCCTTCTCATACAATAGTGGTTGTGACTTTGCTTCGGAGATTGGAAAAATGAGTGGTTATTACACTATGAAAAAATTAGTTGACCAATCTGAATTTAGTGTATTGATTCCTGAATTTGTAATGGCACTTCCAGCACGATTAAATTAACAAAACAGTTAGTGTTTATTTGAAATAAGTTGTTTGATATATCAAATTCACAATTTTCTCTAAATCCAAAAACCAACAACTTATATCTTAGCTCTGGTTTATTGAATATCTCAAAATAAATAAGATATTTGAACTCTTATTAAAAACAAACGTATTAATGAAAAAAATAACTCTTTTAGCTTTAGCAGCTATTGCATTATATTCATGTTCAACAACTAACTCTGGAAACACAACTGGATTTGAAATCAAAGGAAACTTATCAAACTCAAAAGGTGAATCTATTTATTTAGAAAAACTATCTCAACAAGGAGTTACCTCAGTTGATAGCGCAACTATTGATGAAAAAGGAGAATTCTTAATCAATCATTTTTCTCCTAAAGTAGGTTTTTATAGATTAAGAATAAGTAATTCTAATTTCGCAATGCTTGTTCTTGATTCTGCCCAAAAAATAACTATTACAGCCGACGCAAGAGATTTAGGAAATACATTTAAAGCTGAAGGTTCTCCTGATACTAAATTGTTTTTAGAGTATAATAAATTAGCTCAAGGGCAAAAAGTAAGAACAGACTCTTTAGAAAATGTTTTTAGAACTGCCATGATTACGATGAAATTAGATTCATTACGTGCCGACTCATTATCTAAACAATTGCAAAAGCCTTATGAAGCTATGGTTGCTCAATACAGTGAAGTTTTAGCTAAAAAAATTAAAGAAAATCCAAATTCATTTGCTTCCATTATGGCTATTCAACAACTACGCCCCGAAGAATATTTAGAGATATACAAAATTTTAGACAAAGGCTTAAGTGAAAAGTATCCAGATAATACTGATATTAAATCATACCATGCCATGGTTCAGCAAACTGAAATAATGGTATCAAAAACAGAAGCAATTAAAGTTGGTGCTGAAGCTCCTGAATTAATTTTACCAATGCCTAATGATAAAGATTTAGCATTATCATCGTTAAGAGGAAAAGTAGTATTAGTTGATTTTTGGGCAAGTTGGTGCGGACCTTGCCGTAAAGAATTACCTAACGTGAAGCGTGCATATGCCAAATTCAAAAACAAAGGGTTTGAAATTTTGGGTGTATCTTTGGATAAAGACAGAGCTGCTTGGTTAGATGCTATTGCGTCAGAGGGTTTAACATGGCCACAAGTAAGCGATTTAAAATTTTGGCAAAGCGAAGCTTGTCAAGTATACGCAGTTCAATCAATACCATACACTGTATTAATAGATAAAAAAGGTAAAATTATAGCTACTAATTTAAGAGGTGCTGAATTAGATAAGAAACTATCTGAAGTTTTAAAGTAAGAGGCAAAAAGACTTTTTGAATTAAGGGACTCAAGAGACTAACAAAACGTTATCTTTAAAACATGTTGAGATTATTTTTCATTATTAGTTTTTTTTTCACCTACTCTATTGTTTGTGCTCAACAAAATTATTTTCAACAAGAAGTAAATTACAAAATTGATGTTACATTAAATGATGTAACTCATGAGTTGAGTGCATTTGAAAAAATACAATACATTAATAACTCAAAATCAACTCTTGATTTTATTTATTTTCACTTATGGCCAAACGCATACAAAAATAGCGAAACAGCTTTAGCGAAACAATTATTAGAAAGCGGTGAAACAAAAATGTATTTTGCTAAGCCCAATGAACTAGGATATATTGATAGCTTAAATTTTTTAGTAAACGGTGAATCCATTAAATGGGAATTTGATAAGCAACACATAGATATTTGTAAACTTATATTAAATTCTTCTATTAAGCCCGGAGACACAATTACAATTACCACACCTTTTCATGTAAAATTACCTTCAGCTAAAATTTCACGTTTGGGTCATATTAACCAAGCGTATGCTATTACACAATGGTATCCCAAGCCGGCAGTATACGATAGAGAAGGTTGGCATCCTATGCCATATTTAAACCAAGGTGAGTTTTACAGTGAATTTGGGGCTTATGACGTGAAAATTACTTTACCGAAAAATTATGTATTAGCTGCTACTGGAGACAGAATTGATGAGACTGAAGAAGAAGCTTGGATACTTGAAAAAGCAACTGAAACTCAAAAAATGATTTCTGAAAAAAAATATTCAACAGATAATTCATTTCCTCCTTCAGAAAAAGAATACAAAACCATCCAGTTTAAACAATATAGAGTACATGATTTTGCTTGGTTTGCCGATAAACGATTTCATATATTAAAAGGAAATATTATTTTACCTCGTAGTGGTAAAGAATTGGATACTTGGGCATTTTTTACGAATAGTGAACCTGAATTATGGGAAAAATCAATTGAATACATTAATGACGCTACATTGTTTTACTCAGAAATGAATGGCGACTATCCTTATAATCATGTAACTGCTATTGATGGAACTATTAGTGCTGGCGGTGGGATGGAATATCCAAACATCACTATTATTGGTGAAAGTGGCAATGCATTTACTTTAGAAACAACTATTATGCATGAAGTTGGTCACAACTGGTTTTATGGAATCTTAGGGAGTAACGAAAGAGATTATCCATTTATGGACGAAGGCTTAAACTCATTTTATGAAATGAGATATATTAGAACAAAATATCCCAACCAAACTCTTGCTGGTTTAATAGGCAGAGATAGTACTTTTAAATTTTTCGGACTTAATAAATTCAAACATAAGGCAGAATATGAATTTGCATATTTATTATCGGCTCGTAAAAATTTGGATCAACCAATAGCAACCGCTGCCAAAGATTTTACAGATTATAATTATGGGGCAATTGTTTATAGCAAATCAGCTTTAGCCTTTGATTATTTAATGAATTATTTAGGTAAAGAAAAATTTGATGAAGCTATGCGCTTTTATTTTAACGAATGGAAATTTGAACATCCTACTCCAGTTGACCTAATTAAGACATTACAATATTATTTAAATGCTGATTTACATTGGTTTGTAGAAGAATTAATTGTAACAAATAAAAAATTAGATTATAAAATAATTAATCATAAACAATTAGACGATCATAGTCATGCCATATTAGTTAAGAATAATAATAAATTGTTAGGCCCTGTTTCTGTATCTGGAATAAAAGACGGCAAACTTGTAGGTAGTGTTTGGTACAATGGTTTTAAGGGTAAAAAAGTATTTGAATTCCCTCCTGCTGATATTGACGAATTTAAAATTGACTATGAGGAGTTTATGCCTGATGTGAAAAGAAAAAATAATAATATTAGAACTCATGGTATATTTCGAAAAACGGATCCTGTAAAATTTAATTTCATTGGCAAATTAGATAACCCTAATTACAGCCAAATTAATTATTTACCAATTTTAGGATATAATGAGTATAATAAATTTATGCTTGGTATGGCATTTTATAATTACAGTTTTTTACAAAAAAAATGTGAATTTACTTTTGCTCCACTGTATGCCTTTGGTAGTAAAACGCCAGTTGGGTTTATTGATTTCAATAGATATTTTACTCAAAACAACAATCTATTTCAACAAATAACATTTACAGCCAAAGCAAAATCATTTGCTTATAATCATATTAATACAAAATATTTTAATGACGCTAACAACACTAATTTTAAACCATTTAACTTAAACTATTATAAAGTATCCGCTACTTTAGATTTTGAAATCAAAAAACAAAATCCGAGAAGCAGTATATCTCAACATATAGGATATACCAATACTAATTTATTTGTGGATAATGCTGTTTATACAATAAATACCATTGATTCTTCAAAATCAACCATTGTATCTCAAAACACAACAACAATAATAAACAACTTCTATTATACATTACAAAACAAAAGAGCGATCAATCCTTTTAATGTAAATTTCAATTTTCAGCACAACAATAAATTTGGAAAAATTAGTGCTGAATTAAATTACTCCGTTACTTTTAAAAATAAAAACAGCTTAGATTTTAGATTATTTGCTGGAGCATTTGTGTTTCAAAACAAAAATTTAAAACAAGATTATCGCTTTAGAATGAGTGGTTTTAATGGTTATCAAGATTATTTATTTGATTACAATTACGTAGGACGTAATGAAATTAATGGTGTAGGCTTTGCTCAATTTACAGAAAATGATGGAGCATTTAAAATATGGACTCCACTAGGACAATCTTCAAAATGGTTAATTGCCCTAAATATAAAATCGCCAAAAATTGGTAAGCTCCCACTTAAACTATATTTAGATATAGGAACGAGTGAATTTAATGAAAGTTTATTTAAAGATAAATTCTTATACAATCTAGGTATTGATATTTGTTTATGGAAAAATATTTTTGAAATCTATATCCCTTTTGCTTATAGTAATGATATTAAAACGACTTTAGAAGCTAACAATAAGGCTGGATTTTTTGATACTATCCGATTTACACTAAATTTACATAACATTAATCCTCGTAATTTTATTACAAATAATTTTTTATAATGCAAGCAGGGAAAAAAATATATTTCGCATCAGACTTTCACCTAGGAGTTCCAACTTTTGAATTGAGTTTAGCACGTGAAAAAAAAATTGTTCGTTGGTTAGATTCTATAAAAAATACAGCAGAAGAAATTTATTTAGTAGGAGATATTTTTGATTTTTGGTGGGAATATAAATACACTATCCCTAAAGGACAAACCAGATTACTTGGAAAAATTGCTGAATTAACTGATAGTGGCATTATAGTACATTTCTTTACCGGTAATCATGATTTATGGATGAGAGATTATTTTATTCAAGAATTAGGCGTAACTGTAAATCATAAGCCAATAAGAAAAACATATAATAATAAATCATTTTTAATAGGTCATGGGGATGGCTTAGGCCCAGGGGATGGCTGGTATAAATTTTTAAAAAAATGTTTCACTAACCCTTTTTTAATTTGGTGTTTTAAATCTCTTCACCCTAATTTCGGTTTTTGGATTGCACGTCGTTCCAGTAAACGAAGCCGTATAAACACAGGTGATTCGGATAAAGAATTTTTAGGAGCTGATAACGAATGGTTGATGACTTATTGTAAAGAACAATTAAAAAAAGAACATACTGATTATTTTCTGTTTGGACACCGTCATTTACCTTTAGATTTAAAAGCATCTGAAAAATCTCGATATATAAATCTTGGAGAATGGATAAACTATTGCACCTATGCAGAGTTTGATGGCATAAATTTAAAATTACAAAAATTTGAAGGATAAATATCTATCCTTTAATTGTGATTGTGCGATGCAGAAGAAATAAATAAATCATTTGTTACAGGGGATAAAGGCACAAAAACATTATACGATTGACTAAATGAAGTTGTAGTGTCAATTGTTAAATTCTAATTTAAAAATTGAATTGCAAGACCATAACTTGTATTAACTCCAAAAAGAACAGAAATTCTATTTAAATCCTATGAGATAAATATTTCATTAGAACCTAAAAGTTTCTAATTTTACCTAATTAGTTTTATATAAATTGAACCTATCTTTTTTCATAGCAAAACGTTACTTAATTTCTAAGAAATCAACTAACGCTATAAATGTTATCTCATGGATTAGTATTGTAGCCATTGCTGTTACAACAGCCGCTTTGGTTATCATACTCTCTGCTATGAATGGTTTAACATCTGTGGTTGCCGATTTATATCATGCTATCGAACCTGATTTGAAAATCACTTCCATAAACTCAAAGTATATTTCTGATAAACAATTACTATCCAAAAAAATTAAATCTATACCAGGCATCAAACATATCTCCTACTCTATTGAAGAAAATGCTTTGATTAAATTAGATGAAAAACAAGCGGTAGTTACTATCAAAGGAGTTGATGCTGAGTTTAAACAACTAACTCAATTTGATACAGTTATTTATGAAGGTAATTATCGTTTTGAATATAATAAACAATATTTTGGTGTTTTTGGAAGGGGTATTGCTAGCAAACTCGATATAAATGTAAATGATTTTGTTTCTCCTATTTCTATTTATGCACCCACACGAGGAAAAATTGAAAGTATTAATCCTGAAGATGCTTTTAATAAATTATCTATTAGTCCTGCTGGAATTTTTTCTTTAAACGATGACTTCGACTTTAAATTTGTGTTAATTGATTTAAAAGCTGCTCAATATTTATTTGATTGTCCAGAATCTTTTTCTACAATTGAAATAGGTCTTGAAAATAAAGAGGATTTAGAGTCTATTCAAGAACAATTAACAGTAAAACTTGGCTCAAATTATCAAGTTAAAAACAGATACCAAATAAACGATGTATTATTTAAAACATTAAAAACCGAAAAATTGTGGACTTTTTTAATTTTAGCTTTTATATTAATTATTGCCACATTTAATATTATAGGGGCTTTAACCATGTTAATCATCGAAAAGAAAAAAGACATTAAAACTCTTTATAATTTAGGGGCAAATCAACAATTTATACGTAATATATTTATGCAGGAAGGCTTTTTAATTACCTCTGTTGGCGCTTTAAGTGGCTTAGTTATTGGGATAATTATTTGTGTTCTACAACAACAATTTCATTTAGTAACTTTCGACGATCAATCGGTTATTCCTTTTTATCCCATTGAAATGCAGTGGAAAGACTTTGTTTGGATTTTAACCTTAGTTATGGGAATAGGTTTTTTAGCTGCTATTTATCCTGTGAGAGTATTTACAAAAAATGATCTAGTTCACTTACAAGATTAAACTCCTTTTACTTCATTTCCTTCTTCAGCAACCACTAATCTTACTCCATCATCATGCAACGTAACTTTACGTTGGCGATATAAAACACCAATTGACTTTTTAAAGGTTGATTTACTCATATCAAATCGTCTTTCAATTAAATCAGGAGAACTTTTATCAGTTAATTCCAAATATCCTTCATGAGTATTTAAATACTCTAATATTTTTTCAGTAGAAGAAAGAACATGTTTGAAGCCTATATTTTGAAGACTTAAATCTATTAAATTACCTTCTCTAATTAATTTTATATACCCTTTTGTAATATCGCCAACCGCTAAGTCAGTAAAAACATCGTTATAATAAATTAAGCCTTTATGCATTCCATTAATAACACAAGTAAACCCAAGATCTGTTTCGTTATAAACTAATAAATCTACTTCTTCTCCTTGTTCAACTTGCAATACTTCATTACTAATAAACTTATTAATTTTACTAGAACCTACAATTCGTTCGGTTAATTCATCAATATAAATATATACCACATAACTATGACCTTCTATCATTTTTTGTTTTTGTTCTTTAAACGGAACAAACAAATCCTTCTCTAAGCCCCAATCCAAAAAAGCTCCCACTTTAGAAACTGCAGATACATTCAAATACGCGAAATTATTTACTTCAACATACGGTTTAAGTCGAGTAGCAATCAATCTATCTTCAGAATCACAATATACAAATACATCTATTTGTTGGCCAACTTTAAATTCGGGCTCAATATATTTATTGGGCAACAATACAACTTCATTTTCATCATCTCCCAAAAACATCCCAGGAGGAGTTTGACGTAAAATTGTTAATCTGTTTGTTTTTCCTAAGCGTATCATGGTTCTATAATTTAGGTAAAGATACGAATAAAGACTAAATAACCTTTTTTTCAATATAAGTAACTATCTCCTAGATGAATGGATAGCTTTACTAGTTTTGAAGCAAAAAATATTTAAACAAGACTGTTTTATTATATTAAACATTATTCACCATTTTTATAAGCGTTTATAAAAAAAGATATTTGTATTTATTATGCCATCTAATTTATTTACTATTTTTTGGCAAATCACAATTAACTGTTGCATTAAAAGCAAAAAGATAGACAAATTTTAAGCCAACGAAACCCACCAATTTATTAACTCGTAATGAAGTCGCAGAAATGCTTAAACCCAGATTATGCATTAGGAATCGTAATGAGAGTTGAAAGCTTAATAAAACAGACACTTTTTTGACTGAAGCATAGTAACCACTATGATGAAGGAGAAAAAGTGGCAAAGCGTTCTGTTTTGAAGAGGTTTCAGCT
>JBEIPP010000077.1:0-14423 GCA_040376995.1 Flavobacteriales bacterium | reverse complement strand
TTTTTAGGCGTTGTTCAAATGCGCTTTATGAAGATGTAATATTTTTCTTTAGGTTCTCGACTTCGCTCGAACTGACAAAATACTTTTCAATATTTTTTCTCAAACTCGAAGTAACATCAACAAAATTTACTTCACCAAACTCCCATTAACCCTCAATAAATCTGTCTCCGCTAATTTAATAGCATATAAAGCCTCAATATATCTTACTTGAGCATCTTCTAAATTCTTTTGAGTTTCAATGGTTTCTAATAAATTAGCTTTGCCCACTTTATAACGTTCAATGGACACATTCAACACTTCCTTCGAATCTATTAAATTTTGTTTCTCTAAGTCAACTATTGTTTTATTTAACTCATATGTTTTATAACTATTATAAACCTGAGCATCAACCTGCAACTGTGTTTGTTCAGTCATATAACGTTGATTTAAAAATATTATATTTCTTTCCTTCACCAACTTACTATTTTTAGTTCCATTAAACAGTAACCATCCTGCAGTAACGCCTGCATTTAAACCAGCTTGTCGATTTAAAAACACAAAACCAGCCTGACTTTGAGAACGTGTAAAATTATAAGCGCCATTTAATTGAACAAAAGGTAAGTTAGCGGAACGCGCTTCTTTAATACTTTGCGAAATAATAGACTCGCTTTGTTTTGACATTAAAATAGAAGAGTTTGATTTAGAGACTTCTTTTTTAAGTTCGTCAATGTTTGGATTATAATTGACAATAATTGAATCAGTCGTTTTAAAATCATTGTCTACAGGCTTATTTAATAATACATTTAATTTTGTTTTAGCATTTAGTAATTGTAATTCTAATTGCACAATAGCACTCTTTGCCTTATTTTCATTTGATTGACACAGCAACACATCTACTTTCGAATCAGAACCTATTTCGTATTTAAGCTTTGCTAATTTTTTTCGTTCTTCGTAAATACTTAAATTTTGTTTGGCCGCCTTTATTAATTCGTATGTTTTAACAACGGAGTAATAAGCCGAAACAATTTCATACACCGTATTTTCCATTTGTTGCTTCAGTTCAATTGCCGTTAACTGTTCATTTAAAACTAATCTTTTTTTAACCGCAAACATTTTTAAGCCGTCAAATATCATCCAACCTACATTTACAGAGGCACCAGTATTATTTGATTGCGCTCCATTTCTTTCCTGAATAACACCTGTACTAAACTCTTGATACGAATTAATAGTAGCTAAATTTAAATTAGCATTAACACTCACCGTTGGCGACATACCGGCATTTCCAAAATTATTTTGAAGCTTCGCAATTTCCTGTTCATTTTTCACCATCAAAACAGAATAATTTTTTTCTAAGCCAGTTTTAATAGCTTCCTCAATGGTTAAAACTGATTGAGCATATAATCCCGAACTTAATCCAACTAACAGAACTATAATTTTATGCAACATCTTTATCATGTTTTTTATCTTTAACTAAATATGAATAAATAGCAGGAACAACGTATATCGTTAATAGTGTAGATAAAAATAATCCACCGATAATAACAATACCCATCCCCATTCTACTTTCAGAACCAGCTCCTAATGCCATAGCAATTGGTAAGGCTCCTAACATGGTTGCTAAACTTGTCATTAAAATAGGACGTAAACGGGCGGTAGAAGCTTCAATTAATGCTTCTTTTACATTCATTCCTTGTTTCCTTAGCTGATTTGTAAATTCAATAATTAAAATTCCATTTTTAGTTACTAAACCAACTAACATAATTAAACCAATCTCACTAAAAATATTCAACGTTTCATTAAAGTACCAAAGTCCGAATAAGGCACCTACCAAAGCCATTGGCACGGTGAAAAAGATAATAATAAAAGGCTCTAAAAAACTTTCGAACTGAGCGGCTAATAACAAATAAACTAATACAATAGATAATAAAAATGCAAATAAAATATTAGACGAACTTTCTGCAAAATCTCTTGACGCCCCAGTTAAAGAGGTTTTAAAGCTATCATCCAAAATTTGTTTAGAGATTTTATTCATCTCCTCTATTCCATCTCCAATGGTTTTCCCTGGTGCTAAACCTGCTTGTATAGTTGCCGATTGAAAACGATTATAATGATACAATTGCGGTGGACTACTTCTTTCTACTACAGAAATAATATTATCCAATTGAATCATTTCTCCTTTACTATTCTTTACAAACAAATCCTTGATATCATTTGGATCGTCACGGTTCTCTCTATTTACCTGACCAACGATTTGATATTGCTTATCTCCTTTGATGTAATAGCCAAAACGTTGTCCGCTTAATGCTAACTGAATAGTTTGAGCCACATCGGCAATACTTACGCCCATTGTCTTGGCTTTATCTCTATTGATTTCAATAATCAACTCAGGTTTATTGAATTTTAAATTCACATCCACACCTTGGAAAACTGGATTTTTATTGGCTAATTCTAAAAACTTCGGCAACTTCTCTCTGATTTTATTGAAGTCGTTATTTTGCAATACAAACTGAACCGGTAATGCTCCTTTTGGTCCGCCACCCGAAGAAATAGATTGTTCTTGAATCACAAATATTTTTCCTTCTGGGAACTGAGCTAAGTTTTTAGTAATATATTTAGCAATTTGATCTTGTGTGCGCTTTCTATCTTCTGATTGCCTTAAAGCTAATCTTACAAAACCTGTATTCACTGCACCTGAACCAGCAAAACCCGGAGCTGTAACCGTTAAACACACTGCTTTTTCATCCACTGAATCACCTATAAAGGTTGATATTTTATCCATGGTGGCATCTGTTGCCTCAAAGGAGGTTCCCTCTGGCATCGTTACCAACATACGTAACCAGTTTCTATCTTCTAATGGAGATAATTCTGATTTTAAAGAAGTCCAAAAAAGTACGATGGTAAAGATAGATGCGAACCAAATAATCAAAGCCCACCATCTTTTTTGTAAGAAGTTAGTGACTGAATTTTTAAACCAATTATCTAATCCTACAAAAAATGGTTCTGACCAAACATAAAATCTACTACGTTTGCTATGGTCTTTACGAACCAACTTAGCGTTTAACATAGGCGTTAAGGTTAATGATACAAATGCTGAAATTAAAACAGCGCCGGCAATCACTACTCCAAACTCTCTAAACAAACGACCTACAAAACCTTCTAAAAAAATAACTGGCATAAATACAGCTGCTAAAGTTAATGAGGTAATAATAACTGCTGTGTAAATTTCGCGCGTACCTTGTATGGCAGCCTCTTTTGGAGACAAGCCTTTTTCTAATTTTTTAAAAATATTTTCAGTGACAACAATACCATCATCCACCACTAAACCAGTTGCAAGCACAATGGCCAAAAGCGTTAGAACGTTGATAGAATAATCCATCATGTACATAATAAAAAATGCACCAATCAATGATACAGGAATATCAATTAAAGGACGGAAAGCAATTAACCAATCTCTAAAAAATAAATAGATAATTAAGATGACTAATAATAATGCAATGATTAATGTTTCACCAACTTCGGTAATTGATTTTTTAATGAAGCGTGTATTATCTAAAGCAATGTTAATGGTATAATCTTTAGGTAATTCTTTTTTTAGAACATCATACCTTTTGTAAAACTCATCGGCAATATCAATATAATTAGCGCCAGGCAATGGCACCAAAGCCATGCCAACCATTGGTGTACCCGATTCTTTTAAAATAGTTTCTTCATTCTCAGCACCTAATTCAACTTTAGCCACATCACGTAAACGCACCATATTATTATCACTTTCTTTGATAATCATAGTTTCAAATTCCGTTACGGTTGATAGTCGTCCAATAGTATTAACTGTTAACTCAGTAGTATTACCTTCAATTTTACCAGAAGGTAAATCCACATTTTCTCTATCTAATGCCAATTTAACATCTAAAGGTGTTAAGTTGTAGGACGCTAATCTATCTGGCTTTAAACGGATACGCATGCAATAACGACGCTGTCCCCAAATTTGAACCGCACTTACACCTGATATTGTTTGTAAATTTTGTGCTAATACATTTTCGGCATAATCACTTACTTCTAACAAAGAACGCGTATCACTTACCAATGTCATAGAAATAATCGCATCCGAATTAGCATCCGCTTTTGAAACAACTGGTGGTGCATCAATATCCTGAGGTAATTGTTTTACTGCCTGAGATACTTTATCTCGCACATCATTAGCAGCGGCTTCTAAATTGGAACTTAAATTAAATTCAACCGTAATAATACTTGAACCTTGATTTGATGAAGATGATAAAGTTCTAATTCCATCAATACCATTAATGGCTTTTTCTAAAGGCTCTGTAATTTGAGATTGAATCACATCTGCATTAGCTCCCGTATAGCTTGTACGAACTGTAATAACTGGTGGATCAACAGAAGGAAATTCACGAACTCCTAAATAATTGAAACCAATTAATCCGAATAAAACAATGATAATTGAAAATACCGTGACTAATACCGGCCGCTTAACGCTTAATTCTGCTAAATCCATATTAGTTACCTGATTTTAATAATTTTAAAGGAGACTCTTTTTTAATAGATAATAATCCTGTTGTAATAACTGTATCGGCTACGTTAATCCCATCAATAATTTGAATTTTATCATCCGTGCGCACACCAATAGTTACCATTGCTTCGGTAGCGATGCCATTTTTAGAAATAAATACTTTTTGTCCTTTTAAAGTTGGAATCACACATTGAGTTGGAATCATCAAGGCATTTTTCGTTTCTCCTAAATTAGCAAACACTTTCACAAAACTACCTGGATAAAAATGTTCTTTACCATTATAAGTCGCGCGAGCTTTAATGGTTTTGGTTAATTCATCTACGCGCGGTTCAATCGCATAAATAGTAGCGGTTTGCTGTTCTTTACTATTATCATTTGAGAATTTTACTATTATTCCTTTAGTAAATAAATTACTGTATTTTTCAGGAACAGAAAATTCTACATACAAAGGTTTTGTTTGAACCAAAGAAACTATTGGCGTATTCATACTCACAAACGAACCTTCGCTAATGTTTTTTAAACCTATCACTCCTGTAAAAGGAGCAACTATACTGGTTTTTGCCAATTGTGCTAAAATATACGCTTGATCTGCCTTCAAAGAGTTTAATTCATTCTCTTGTATATCTAACTCTTCTTTACTGATGCCATTAATAGTCATAAGTTTTTTTAATCGCTCTAACTTTTGTTCGGATAATAGTATTTGTGTTTTTGATTTCAATAATTGTGCTTGTAAATCCGCATCATTTAATTTCACTAACACACTTCCTTTATTAACAGTTTCTCCTTCTTTAAAATAAATAGCAGTGACCTTACCTCCTACTTCAGATAAAATATCAATTTGATTTAAAGCACCAATTTTACCTGTCGCAAACACATCATTATCAAAAGTAGAAGCTTTAACTACATAGTAATTTACAGAAACTGGTCCTTTAGGCTTTCCTTTAGCCGCTGCAGCAGCATCTTCTTTTGGTGCAAAGAAAATAAATTTTGAGGTTATCACTAAAGCAATAGCAACAAGAATAATAATCCAATTAGGTATTTTTTTCATTTGAAATTTATTTAATGTTTTATATTTTATCTGATGCTATTGATTTCTTTTTACGAGCAGTTTGCTTATAATTAAAAAACAAATCGTTTGCGGGCAACTCTTTTAATTTACTAGATAATTGACACATCACTTTATTAAAAATCACTTGCTCTTCTTTAGGTATTGATGAAAAAATTTCTCTGTCAATATCTTCAAATGCTTTTACTATTTCGGCAGTTTGTTTTAATCCTTTTTTAGTTAACACAATAAAATGCTCACGCCTATCATCCGGATTTACATTTCTATCAACAAATCCAACTTTAATTAAATGATCAATTACTTTAACCATAGCTGTTTTATCAATAGCTAAATTATTACAGATACATTGTTGGTTGCAACCATTGTTTTCGTTTAAAAAAAACAAAATGGAATAATAACGCTCCACATCCAAACTTTCTAAACTTTTACTCAACACACTATAATAAAGCTTTGAAAGTATTAAAGCTTTAGTTCCTATTGGCAATTTCGCGTAATTAGTATTAGTTGACATTTAAAATAGTTTAATTATAAAATAGTTGACAAATATAACTATTATTCTAATTTTGAACTTTAATTAACGCTTTTTAACCTAAAGTTAGATTTACAAAAAACACAATTTGATAAAACTTTTATTTAACTTTATAAAAGTAATTGCATTATACGTTTACAATGAAACATTATTCTACTTTAGCCCTTGAACAGTTTGGTAAACACATTCATGGCGACATACAAGCCTTTAATTGGTTAATTGATAACGGCTATCGAGAACTAGTAGCCACGCTAGATGCTATAAGAGATGATAAAAATGCCTTTAAATATTTAATTGAAGGGAAACATTTTGAATTAGCAGCTTTTGTAAATGCTATTTGGGAAGATAGTAAAGCCTTTAAATTTTTAATTGATACAAAAGCCTTTGATTGGGCTGCTTGCGCCAATTTTATAAATGGCGATGATAAAGCTGAAGAAGCATTAAAAAGAGCTGGCAAGCATCATTTTGTTGCCATTGCTCATGCCATTTTAGGTCGTATACACGAAGATGGAGATAGAAATACTTCTCCAGCAGGTGTAATAAAAAACATGTTAGACTTTAAAAAAGCTTTCCAAAAATAAATATATGCGCATTATTGATTCTATTCCTCACCCATCTATGAGTATTTCTATATTTCAGATGAATAATAAATTTATTGTGAAATTTGAAGCTGGCCCTATGGAACAAGCTTTTAAGTTTTTTACCGAAGACGTTAAATCGGTTGATGGTTTAAAAAAACTGATTAACGAAGCATTTATCGAAACAGTTCGTTTACGTTTTAACGAAATGTTTTTACAAATAAAAAATGCTCATGCATAATTTAATTTTAAACCACACAGACACATAGTTTTTTTTATTTCACACCAGAGTACTAATAGAAAGCATAAGTCATTATGGTACTATACCATCAATATTTTCTATGTTACTATGTGTTTAAAAACAGTAAAACAGTATATTTGCATCCTTATTAACATTTAAAATAACACACATTGTTTAAGTTTATTGGCGCTGTCATTGGATTTTTCTTATTAGGAAGAAATTTTTTAGCTGCATTTCTTGGTTTTTTAGTTGGTTCATTTATCGACAATTTTGCATCGGTTAAAGTAAAAAGCGGAAGTGCCGATGATGTTTTTACATATTACAAACAACATTCAACAACTGGCAGTGGCGATTTTGCCAACATGCTCATTACTTTATCAGCTGCGGTGATGCGTGCAGACGGTAAAGTCATAAAAGCAGAATTAGACTATGTGAAATCTTTTTTCTCACAACAATTTGGACCTAATTTTTCGGTAGCGCATCTGCAAACCTTAAAACATTATGTTAATGGAGGTGAAATTCCTTTAGAGCAAATTTGTAACGATATTAAATTGCGTACTCAAGTGGAAGTGCGTATTCAATTATTACATTATTTATTTGGTATTGCTAAAGCCGATGGGCACGTATCGGATGTAGAGATACAAGTAATACAACGTATTGCTAATTTAATGGGCGTACCTCAAAGCGATTTTGAAAGTTTAAAAAACATGTTTTACAGAGATACTAACTCTGATTATAAAGTATTAGGAATTGAAAGTACAGCAACTGAAGAAGAAATTAAAAAAGCTTACCGACAAATGGCAATTCGTTATCACCCGGATAAAGTAGCTGCTATGGGTGATGAATACCAAAAAGGGGCTCAAGAAAAATTTCAAAAAATACAAGAAGCTTACGAAAATATTAAAAAGAAAAGAGGTATTAACTAAATCCTCCAAGACCTTCAAGGTTTTTAAAACCTTGAAGGTCTGCAGATAGTTTAAACGATAAACCTAACTTGATTAAACTGTTTGACATCATCGTTAAAAAAACAAACGGTAAAATCCCTATCATTTACTCACTTACTTTTTAGTAGTATTATTGATAGTTATTGCGATGATTTTGTTTTTGTAGTTGTTATCCTATAATTCAACTTTGAATTAAAAAAGGATATTTTATAATGCAAAAGCATCTGCAAAGGCATGACACATTTTTTTCTAATTCTTTTTTTGGAATAGATTTATCAAAATCTAAAATAACGTGCGCTAACTCGTGCAATACAGTAAATCGTCTTCTAACAACATCAAAAGATTTATTTATAACAATTTCAGGAATGCTATTAACATGAAAAAAAATCTTGAAGTAATGAAGCAAATGAACCATCTTTACCAAATAAACTTTTGCCCGAACGAAATTGCTCAAGCGTCTTTTTCTTTAATGCTTCATAATCGAAGCTGTCTTTTTATTTTCCATTTCTTAAACCGTGTGTTAAAGTTCTGTTTTTTTGAACTTGACACAGTTTAATTTACATCCTCGATCTAAAAACAAATTTAACTCAAATTTTTTCTAATGCGTAATCTGGGTTTAGTCCTGTTTTAAAATTTGCTGCATAAAAAAAAAAGAGGCCGTTTTTTTAGACAGTCTCTTAAATGATTAAAAAATTAAATAAAAATTAATCTACTTTATCCATTACTTTTTTAGCTTCTTCAACAACTTTTTTTTGAGCGTCAATTTCAGTTTTTTTCTTTACTTGATCTGCTTCATTTTTTGAAATATTCTCTTCAGCTTTTTTAATTTTAGCTTTATAATCTTCAATATCAGACTTATAATTTTTATTATCTTTCTCTAAATCTTTTTGATTGCCTTCTAATTTCCCAAGCACCTTCTCCAAATCTTTTACTTTATCACCCATTGATTCTTTGGTAGTTTTTACAGCAAAATCTTTAACCATTTTTTTGCATAACTATGCTTGTCACCATCTGAACCAGTTAAATAGGAACCTCCTAAATCAAAAGCTACATGAATAATTACTGTTTTAGCTGATTTATCTTCTTCAAAAGATGCGTAAACATCAACTGGGTTATTTCCCCAATCTTTAATGACGATATTGTCGCCAAAAATTTCACCGTTATCTGTTTTTACTTTTTCATTTTCAAAATCCTTTAAAAGGCTTTTAAATTTACTCATGGCATCATCTTTAGATGTTTCGTAAATAGTTGCTGTATATGCATTATGGCTGCCATTAGAGAATTTCTCTGAACCATCTTTTACATTAATTTTTTGTGCATTAGCTGCAGTTAATGTAAATAAGGCAGAATATGTTAAAATAATTTTTCTCATGTTATAATTTCTTAAAGTACTTTAAATTGAGTTATTTAATCAGTTATACGAATATACAATAATTTTATTCTAAATCTGTTACTCCGCCCGAAATAATAAATTTCATTGCTTCTCCTCCATCTATAGGTAAAGTGGTGATTTGTTCTTTTGGAACAATAATCATTTTTCCAGAAAAAGAATAGGAATAAGGTAGATATACTGCATATTTTTCTTTTATACCCCACTCGCTCAAATCATCTTGAGTAATAAATCCAATCTCTTGAATATTTGCCTGAGGATTGGTTAAAACTAAAACTGGTTTAGTAAACCGTTTTTTATTTCCCATAAAAGCATTCATAAAATCCTTAATAGGAGAATAGATATGGCGGATAATTGGAGCATGTTCTAATTTTTCTTCAAAAAAAGCAAACAAGCGTTTAAATAAAAAAGAAGATGCTAAAACACCAACAATTGTTATAAATGCCAATAAGGCAATAAAAGAAATAATAGTATCCAAAAAGTGAAAACCTGTTAAACCAACAAATGAAAACACATCTTCAAAAAATTGGAATAATTTAAAAAACACAATAACTGTTATTCCTAATGGAATAAACAGTATTAAACCTTGTAAAAAATATTTAAGAACTTTGTTCATTATACCCAATTAATGTTTTTTTTAAGTTTATTTAAAGTATTTTGTTCGTCTGAACCTTCCTTGGTTTTAAAATCATACAACCAACTAGCATTGGCTGGTAAACTCATTAAAATAGATTCAACGCGTCCATTAGTTTCTAATCCAAACTTAGTGCCTTTATCATAAACTAAATTAAATTCTACATATCGTCCACGACGTAATAATTGCCATTGCTTTTGTTCTGGAGTAAATAGTTTTGATTTATTTTTATTCATCAACGAAACATAAATTGGAGCAAAAGCTTTTCCTACATCTTGCCAAAAAGCAAAATTTTGTTCAAAACTCATCTCTTCATTTTGATTTAATCTATCAAAAAATATTCCCCCAATACCACGCGTTTCTTTTCGATGATTAATAAAGAAATAATCATCTGCCCAGGTTTTAAATTTTGGATAATACGAATTGTGGTGTTTGTTACAAACTGTTTTTAATTGTGAATGAAAGAATTTTGCATCTTCATCTACAATATAATGTGGAGTTAAATCAATTCCTCCGCCAAGCCATTTTACACCGTTACTCATCTCAAAATAGCGAATATTCATATGTATAATGGGCACTAAAGGGCTTTTAGGATGAATGACAATGGATACTCCAGTTGCAAAAAATGTAGTTTCTTGATGTGAATTATTAGATACGCTATGCTCTTTTTCTTTAAATAAAAAATCGGGAGTTTTACCACTTACGGCAGAAAACATAACTCCACCTTTTTCAATCACAGTTCCATTTTCAATCACACGAGAACGTCCGCCGCCGCCTTCTTCACGTGTCCAGTTTTCTTCTTTAAATTTTGCAGATCCATCCTCTATTTCGAGGGCTGTACAAATAGTATCCTGAAGTGTTTTTAACCACTCGGCAATATTCTCTTTATTTATTTCCATCCTAATAGTTGTAACTGATAATTAGAGTATTTATAAATAAAAACAGCTCTGTTTTCAAATCCAGTTTCATTATCAGGTCTATAAAATTTAAATCCCGAAGATAGTCCTTCCGAAGGATACTTATCTAAGTTTAAAAATAAATCAGGCCCAACTGTTTTTAATCTAGATAAATAATAAGTTCCAATATCAAATCCTTGAAAATAATATTCTGATGGATCAGTAGTATATACTTCTTGATATTGCTTTGCTAAAAAGCGAATAGTAGAATCTTTATAGTTAATGTGATTTGCTGCAGCAAAGTGAAAATTTAAAGCATTTAAATATTCCTGATCTAAACTTTCAATATTTGAAACACTACTAAAACCCATTAAGGCTATATCTTTTTTATCAGAAAACATATATAACTGAGTTATAAAATCTTGTAAGTAAACTTGATTATTGGTTAATAATACAATTACATTTTTTTTATTAGGAACAAATACTGTTTTAACACCCGTTATTCCTTTTACAATAACAATACTATCTTTTAATCCTTTATTATGTTTTAACAAACTACCATTATACCTATCTTTAAATGCTTTAATATATGGCTGATCTTTTGCCGTTGTATTAACAATAATAATATTAGAAGTTGATAAAAGCGAATCAGAACAATAATCTGCTAAGCCTTCAATTAAGGTAAACTGAGATGGATTAACTTTACTTGTTAATGCATTATTATATAAAATTTTATTTTGCTGGGTTAATGGAGATATTATAGGAATATTTAGTGGCTTTGCATTATTAGCTACTTGTTTAAAAACGCCTACATACAATGGTCCAAAAACAACATCTAAAGTTTTAAACTCTGATGATTTACAAATAGTTTCCACTTTAGCAGAGTCTTTTTCATCAACATCAAATAAATGAACGTTCACTTCAAAATCTTTTGAGACTAATGAATCAACCGCTTTTTTAAACCCATAATAAAAATCAAGCGCTAGGGATTGTGTTTGAGGAAAAGAGGATTTTGACTTTATTAAATCTTCAATAACAATCCCTTCACTTTCTATTAACTTAAATGGTAAAAGCAATCCAATATTATAAGTTCCTTTTTTAGGTTTATTTACAGCATAAGCAGCATCTTGAATAACCGCAATAGATGAAGAAGAGACTGTGGCAGCAGTTGTTTGCGTAATCACTGCATTAATTATTTTTTTAGAATTAACTATTTTTAATACTTGGCCTTGCTTTACTCCATCTTTCAATTCAGGATTCCATTTAAGTAAATCTTCTTGAGGTACATTTAACTTTTTAGAAATACCATAAAGGGTTTCACCTTGCATTACTGTATAAGTATCGTTAGTATTTACTGTTGATGAAGCTAATGCGGGAATCGCTGTAGTCTTCTTTTTCTTTTCGCCAACAATAACATATTCACCTTCTTTTAAACCATTGGTTAAATGAGGATTTAATGAGTTAAATTTTTTCTCATCAATACCATACTTTTTAGTGATACCATAAACCGTTTCTCCTTTTGCAATTTTATGATACATATATTTATTAGTATCAATTGCTACAGCTTGTTTTGGCAATAAACTTTCGAAAGGAATTTTTAACTCTTGTCCATTTTTTAATCCATCAATAGCATCATCATTCTCAGCTAAAATAGAATTAACGTCCAAGCCGTAAATTTTAGCAATTGCATATAAACTTTGTCCTTTTTCTACTTTATGAATATAGTATCTCTTCCCATTAATCGTTTTAATATCTGTTGATTTTGTTTGTCCTATTGAGACAAAGCTCAAAATACACAGAATACAAGACAATGTGAATTTAAAAGATATGTTTTTGATTTTATTCATATTAAATAGTTCTCGACTTCGCTCGAACTGACAATCGCATATTATGTATTATATAAAAAACTTTATTCCCACTCAATAGTAGCAGGAGGTTTAGAGCTAATATCGTAAACAACTCTATTAACGCCTCTAACTTTATTAATGATATCATTTGATACTTTAGCTAAAAAATCATACGGTAAATGACACCAATCTGCTGTCATACCATCTGTTGAAGAAACAGCGCGTAATGCTACAACCTTCTCATAAGTACGTTCATCCCCCATCACACCAACACTTTGAATTGGTAATAAAATAGCTCCTGCCTGCCAAACTGTATCGTATAATCCAGAAGATTTTAAACCATCAATAAAAATGGCATCTACATCTTGTAATAATTGTACTTTCTCTGCTGTAATATCTCCTAATATACGAATAGCTAATCCTGGTCCTGGGAAAGGATGTCATCCAATTAAAGAAGCATCAATTCCTAAAGCTTTACCTACTCTTCTTACTTCGTCTTTAAACAAACTACGTAAAGGCTCAACAACAGATAGTTTCATATAATCTGGTAAACCGCCAACATTGTGATGAGATTTAATAGTTGCCGAAGGTCCGTTCACAGAAAGACTTTCTATCACATCTGGATAAATCGTTCCTTGTCCTAACCACTTAGCATCTGTAATTGATTTTGATTCATCATCAAATACATCAACAAAGGCTTTACCAATGGCTTTACGTTTTGCTTCAGGATCAGATATATCTTTTAAGGCATCGTAAAAACGTTGTTTAGCATTTACTCCTTTTACATTTAAACCCATGTGTTTATATGAATCCAACACATTTTCAAATTCATTTTTACGTAATAAACCGTTATCAACAAAAATACAATGTAAATTTGCACCAATTGCTTTGTGAAGTAATACAGCAGCCACACTACTATCAACACCGCCAGATAAACCTAAAACAACTTTATCGTTTCCTAATTTTTGTTTTAACTCAGTAACAGTCGTTTCTATAAACGAATCAGAAGTCCAAGTTCCTTTACAACCACAAACTCCCTTCACGAAATTGCTTAACAAATGAGCACCTTCTGTTGAGTGAAATACCTCTGGGTGAAATTGAATTCCCCAAGATTGTTCACCTTCAATAGCATAACCAGCCACTTTTACATCATGTGTACTAGCAACTATTTTATAGTTTTCAGGAACCCTAATAATTGTATCTCCATGACTCATCCATACTTGAGAATGATTGGTAATACCTTTAAATAAAGGATTTGAATCATCAACAAAATCTAAATGTGCTCTTCCGTATTCACGAGAGTTTGATTTACCAACTTCGCCACCATAAAAGTGCGCTAACAATTGTGCTCCATAGCAAATACCTAATAAAGGTAATTTTCCTTTAATATTAGACAAATCTGGGTTTAGCGGATTATCTTGACGAACACTGTGAGGACTGCCAGATAAAATAACACCTTTAATATCAGGAGTTAATATTGGAATTTTGTTAAAAGGGTGGATTTCGCAATACACGTTCATTTCTCGTAAACGACGAGCAATTAATTGTGTGAATTGGGAACCAAAATCGAGGATTAAAATTTGTTCTTGCATAATAGCTAACAAAGATAGCTAAATCTTTTGTTACAAAGGCTTCAAGAAGAAAATAAAATGTGAAATAAGGTGAAATATTAATCTTTACTTCTCATGAATTTCACGACGGTATAAATACCTAAACTAAAGATGCCAGCGATAAAAAGAATGATAAAAAAATCACTTAATTCTAGAGATGATTGCATGATTGATTAAGCAG
>JBEIPP010000051.1:0-18693 GCA_040376995.1 Flavobacteriales bacterium | reverse complement strand
GGTTATTGGTACATCCATAAATATGAATATATTTAGTGATTTATAAACATGAAGAGCCGTGTGAAGGGAGACTTTCACGCACGGTTCTGTGGGAAGCCAGAGGTGGGATTCCTTTGGCTGACCCGATTATAAGTAATGCAAAAGCAAACAATTGAAACCTTTGACTATTTGCGAGACAAAGACTTGAATGATGAAATATTTAAATTACCTAAACCTCACCCATTTGTTAAGTCTAAAGAAGATTCTATCTCTTGGAACATTAAACATACCATGTGGCATTGTGGTCAAATGGGAATTTTGAAAAGGGTTATAGACAAATCTTTAGACTTTGGAATGTAGAAATAACACCATACCGCTAACAGCGCCTTATTCGTAGTTCAAAACTCTACAACTAAACTATCTTATCTGCATAATGTAAAGCAAAATCATGCTCAATCCATCTCCCTCTAAAAACCAAATTCAATCTGTCTCAAATTTTATAGACTTTATTTCCACTCCTTTTCAAGAAGATGTAAACGCCATTTGCTGGAAGCGTGAACTGAAAGGCGATTTTTTAGAGATTATAAAAAAAGCAGAAACAACAGAAAATATAACAGTATTGAATGAACAAGAACTTTTGAAACTTGAATTAAGTGAACAAGGTCAATTGGCTCGCGATATAATTTTAAATGACTATCATTTATTAAAAGAACATGGAGCCTTGCCTACTTTAAATATCATTAAGTATTATGAGAGAGATGAAGACTATACATTTTTTCCAACCGATGTGTATTCTTTTCACGTTGATCGTTCTCCAATACCAACCAATACTATTTTATGTACTTACTATGGAGCATCAAGTGATATATTACCAAACTCGCAAGCGCAACAAAAAATATTTGTTCCCGAAATACGTGAAGAATTAAAGAAACAATTCAAAGGTACTGATGAAGAATTTGAATCGTATTTAATGGATAATTTCTTTGATTTGCATTATCAAGAAAAACCAGATGCACAGCTTATAAATTTAGGACTTGGTAACTTATGGCGATTAGAGGTCGACCATCCCGAAAGCCAAGTTCTTCCTTGTATTCATCGTGCACCAAAAGAAAATACAGGAGAGAATAGATTGTTACTGATTTGCTAAGTAGAATAAAAGCCTGTCAGTTTGAAGCGTCATGCTGGACTTGTTTCAGCATCTCATGAGGCCCTGAAACAAGTTCAGGGTGCCAACACTGTCAGTTCGAGCGAAGTCGAGAACAAAAGGATGTGTAAATTACAACTTCTCGACTCCGCTCGAAGTGACAAGCCTACTCCTTCTCTTTGCGAAAAAACTCTGCGATCTTTGCGCTTAAACAAAACTAAAGTTCCACCACCTTATCTGCATAACGCAACGCCGAATCTCGGTGACTTATTATAATAGAAGTTTTATCTTTCATAATCGATTTCAAATTATTTAAAATCAATTCTTCGGTTTCAACATCCACAGCAGATAAACAATCATCAAATATTAATATTTGTGGTTTAGAGATAATCGCTCGTGCAATTGAGATACGTTGTTTTTGTCCACCCGATAAAGTAATACCACGCTCACCAACTACAGTGTCAAAGCCTTCTGGAAAAGCCATGATATTATCATACACACCTGCATCTTTGGCTGCTTGTATAATTTCATCTTCGGTATATGTTTGGTTTGTAGAAAAAGCAATGTTATTTCTAATCGTATCCGAAAACAAAAACACTTCTTGAGGAACGTAACCAATACTTTTTCTTAATTCAAACAAATCGTATTTTTTAATAGAATAATTATCTATTAAAATTTCTCCTGAAGTGGTATCGTATAAACGAGTCACTAAATTAGCTAGGGTTGATTTCCCTACCCCTATCTGACCTTTAATACCAATGGTTTTACCCTTTTCTATTTTTAAATTAAAATTTTTAAGTGCTTCGATTTTACTATCATTATAAATAAAACCAACATTTTTAAATTCAATTTCTCCTTCAATTTTTTGTTTTATTTCGGGTGTATTAACTATAGTAGATTTTGTTTTTAAAAACTCATTAATACGTGTTTGAGAAGCCGATGCACGTTGAATTAAAGATGTTACCCAGCCTAACGAAGCAAAAGGCCAAGTTAATTTATATACATATAAAATAAACTCGGTGATGTTTCCAGGCTCAATATGTTTATCAATCACTAAATGACTTCCATACCAAACGGTTGCTATCACACTAATTCCAATCATTAATACCATAACTGGTTGAAAGAACGCTTCAACTATAGCTAAACGTAAATTTTGTTTTTTAAAGTTGGCATTTAAAGTAGCTAGTTCATTGATATAATGTTTTTCGCGAGCGTAAGCTTTAATCACTCTAATAGCCGAAAAGGTTTCTTGAGCATGAGAAGTCAATTTAGATAATTCTTGCTGAACAACCGTACTACGTTTATTAATTAAATCAGACACTTTATATATTACAAAAGATAAAAAAGGTAAAGGCGCAAATACCAATAAGGTTAATTGCCAATTAATCTTTAACATAAATGCTAAAACAATAACCACTGTGGAAAATGTATTTATTAAATACATAATAGCTGGACCTGTGAACATGCGCACTTTACTAACATCCTCGCTAATACGATTCATTAAATCACCGGTGCTATTGTTTTTATAAAAAGATGCGTCTAAGGTTTGGTAATGAGTATACAATTCATTTTTTTGATCAAACTCAATATAACGACTCATGACGATAATAGTTTGGCGCATTAAAAACAAAAAGAAACCGCTGGTTAATGCCAAGCCTAACAAGGTAAGGCCAAATACAATAAATTTACTAGTATCAACTTTGGTGTGATGTGCAATTAAATCAACAATTTCGTTGGTTGCATTTCGTACCACAACTCCCTGATATATAGAGAAGGTAGTGGATAGTACAACAAACAATGCACCCATTAATAAACGCCATTTGTATTTTGCAAAATATGCGTTTATAGTTTTGAGTGATTTCATTTTTTTGAAGAGACTAAAGGGACGGAAGAGATTAAAGGTATAAAGGAGACTTCTAAATTATATTTGTCACACTGAGCGGAATCGAATTGCTAGAACTAAACAAGCATCTCAACTTCGCTCGATGAGACAGAAAAAGATATTATCTTAAAAATCGTTATTTAATTGATTGGTTGCTTTTTGTAAAATCTCGAAAGCATTTTCGGCCATTAAATTTTCTTTATCAAGCGTTGGGTTAATTTCTACCATTTCAAAACATACAATTTTTTTAGAACGCATGATGTAGTAAATTAAATTTCCTGCTTCTTTTTCTGTAATACCATTTGGCACTGGAGTTCCTGTTCCGCTACTAATTCGACTATCCATGCTATCTACGTCAAAACTCACATAAATTAAATCACAGTGATCTAAATAGTTTAACGATTCAATGGCTACACGTTCAACCGCTTTCTTACGAATTTCTTGTAAGTTAAACACGCGAACTTTATTCTTTTTAATTAAAAATTCTTCTTGCGGTTCAAAATCACGAAGCGCAATATAAACCAAATCATTATAATTAATTTTTGGAGTAATTCCACCTAGTGATTTTAATTTTTCCCAATATTCAATCGTCTCATCATCTGGTTTATTTTGCTGACGTTCTTTATTATCCTCTCCTAATACACAAGCAATTGGCATACCATGCATATTACCACTTGGTGTGGTGTATGGAGTATGTATATCAGCATGCGCATCAACCCAAATAACACCAATACGTTTGTTTGGGTAAGCCATTTTAATACCAGAAATAGTTCCCAAAGCAGAGCTATGATCACCTGCTAAAACAATAGGAACCTCTTCTTTTAATAAAGTTTTTTTTATTTCGTTAGCTAAACGATCATTTAAAGCATAAACACCTTTCACACGTTTTGCGTAATCGTTTACTACAGGCTCTAACAATAAATGGTTTTCATTTTGAACTTCAACAGCTTTGAATTTTTTAAAAAAGTTACTTCCAAAATCTAAGGCTGCAATTTTAATAGCATCCACACCCATACTCGAACCACGAGTACCAGCCCCTATTTCACTTTTTACTTCAATTAATTTAATTGGCTTTATCATAATATCTATTTTAAAGAGTTGTAAAGATACAAATCATTAACGATATAGAAAATTATAAAATAGCCCTATAATTGAGCTATTTGAGCCTTAATTTGGGATGAAATTAGTAAAACAGAGGATTTAGACAATTCGTTTAAACTAGGAATATCAATAATTGCGGTATTTAAATTATAACCTATAATAGCTTGTTTAACCTCTGGTTCGAACTCTCCATTAAACACTAGTGCTTTAATTTTAAAGTTATTTCGTCTCAAATAATCAATAGATAATAACGAATGATTAATACAACCTAAGTAACTTGAAATTACTAATACGATTTCGCAATCAAACTGTTTAGCGATATCAATCACATATTGAGTATCATTAATGGGAACTAACAAACCGCCAGCTCCTTCTATGATTAAATGGTTAGTTGTTTTAGGTAAATTAATTTTATCTAATTCAATAGTGACACCATCCAATTTAGCAGCAAAATGTGGAGACAAAGGTTCGTTTAATAAATAAGTTTCGGAATGAAAAACAGATTTAGAATTACTAATCAAAGATTTAACAGTATCCGAATCTTTTCCTTCCACTACTCCACTTTGTATGGGTTTCCAATAATCTGCTTGCAAAGTTTCTGTTAAAACAGCCGATACAACTGTTTTACCTACGTTGGTTCCTATGCCTGTAATAAATAAGTTCATGATTTAAAAAGTTCTAAATATTGAGTTTTAATTTTCTCAATATTTAATTGATGATTAATATAAGAAATACATGTTTTACTCATGGCATCAAATTTTGATTGATTTAGAGTGCTCATGATTTTAATAGCCTCAACAAACTTAGCTTTATCTGATAATGCAATATCATATCCAACATTTTCTTTTTGCAAGTTTCGCCAAGGTGTTTGATCTGACAAAATAACTGCGCGAGCATGCTGTAAGGTTTCTACGATGATATGCCCGTAGTTTTCATTTTGTGTTGGCAAAAATAAAGCGTGATACTGTGAAACTGTTTTTCCAATCGCTGTTGGTTTTAAAATTCCTTTGTATTGAAATTTAATATTTGAAGATAATCCTTTTGAATTTTCCTGACAAGTATTCCAATATAATTCATCTTCAATAGGTCCGTAAACATCAAAAACAATATCACTTCCAGATAATAATTTCAGAACATCAATCGCAAAATTCAAATTCTTTTTTTCGGAAACACGAGAGATAAAACATAGTTTTAATTCACCTGTCTTTTTTTCTATTGAACTTATTTCATTTACAGTATTAGGCAAATTAGATATTTCTACAATTCTTGAATTACATCCAATTCGTTTTTTTATTTCGGATGTTTCTTGAGCAGATGTGGATTGCCAAACAATGTCTTTAAATAATCCAAATACTTTAGCATACTTTAAAAACAATTGTTTCTTTAATGCCTTAATCGCTAAAGCGCCATCACCTAACATACCACGAGGCGCTAAAATAATTTTTGAACGTATCTTTCCTTGTTGCTTCCATTTAAGCGGGCTTACAGCAAACAACTTCGAAAACAAACTATTTAAGTAAATAGAATCATGTTTCGTGCTTTGAATCAATTTCAATACAAAGTCAGGATTCATGTTTTCTGGACTGATATAAAAAACGGAACGTCCTTCATATTGAGTCCACTCATTTACTTTAATGTTATCATATGGTTTATTAGATTTAAAATCTCTATCAGTGGTGATAATTTTAAAATCAATATCATTACCTAATTGCTGAGTTAAAGTGGCAATAGACTGAATAGGGCCTCCTGCCAAATAACCTGGTAAAAACCAGTCGCAAAGAATTAATATGGTGTTTTTAGCACTCAATTTGATATGTATTTATCCAATGATTTAAAACAACTAAGTGCCAAACTCTACTCCATGTAATTTTTGGATCATTATTTAAAAAACGATTCCAAAGTAATAAAACCGCTTCTCTATTTACAAAACTACGTTTTGAAAACTGAACTATATTATCTTCACAAAAATCTTTCAAATCATTTTTTAACCATTCTTTCCAAGGCAATACAAATCCCATTTTAGGTCGATTCACAATATTTTCAGGCAATAAATCACCTAAAGAATCAACTAACAATTTCTTTTGAGTATGAGGGTATTTGAATTCGTCTTTTACACTTAAAGCAAACTCTACTAATTTATAATCTAAAAATGGCACACGAACCTCTAAAGCAACCGCCATACTCATTTGGTCAGCATCGCGTAATAATACATTTTGCATGTACGTTTGAATTTCGAATAAAGAAACGCGGCTTAATACATGCTTTTTATCTGTCTCACTTTTTTTGATGACGTTTTTAATAAAATTATTAGTGTTATAATTTTCTTTTAATAAACCAGCGTAATCTTTTTGATTAAATAACTTACGATTAATAGGATAGGCATTAAATCCATTAATGGTATCTAAATTTAATATCTCAGCTGTTTTATCACCCTGCACGGATTTTTTTTTAGCGGCTAATAATTTACCTGCTAAACCTTTTGCCGGAATAATATTTAACCAACCTTTTTTTTCTAATTCGTAATAACGTTTAAAAATATCATAGCCAGCGAACAACTCATCTCCCCCTAAACCAGATAAGGCCATCGTAATACCAGCATTTTTTGTTGCTTTACTCACAATATAACTATTTGGTCCATCTCCACTAGGATGATCCATAGACACAAGTGCTTCGGGTAATTGTTTTAAGAAATCGTTAGGTGTGAGTTTTATTTCATGATGTTGGGTATTAAATTTCGCTGCAATTTGTTTAGCATATTTTGCTTCCGAAAATTCCCCCTCATCAAAACTCACATTAAAGGTTTGCACTTTTTCAGATGATACTTTACTCATTAAGCCAACAATAGCGCTACTATCAACCCCTCCTGACAAAAAAGCCCCAAAAGGAACATCTGCTACTAATCGTCTTTCAACTGATGCTGTTAATAATTCATTTACTTTCGTACAAGTTTGTTTATAGCTTAAATCTTCTTTTGTTTTAGTAAAATCATTAATATTCCAATATTGTTGAATTCGGAGTTCAGAATTCGAAATTCGAAATTCTAAATAATGTCCTGGCATTAACATAAACACATCTTGCATAATAGTGTTTGGAGCATGAACAGTTGTGTATTGAATATATTCGGCAACTGATTTTAAATTAATTTTTTTATCAATTAATCCAGAGTTTATCAATGCTCTGATTTCGGAAGCAAATAATAAGGTGTTGTTTTTAAACTGATAGTATAACGGCTTCACTCCCATTCTATCACGAGCAATCATTAATTTTTGTTCAACTGTATCCCAAATAGCAAAGGCAAACATGCCATTAAAACGTTTCACGCAATCAATGCCCCAGCGTAAATAGGCAGCTAAAATAACTTCGGTATCAGTGCTTGTTTTAAAAATATAAGGTAAATTTTTTGAGCCGTGCTCTGCTCTTTGTAACTCTAATTTTATTTCTTTATAGTTATATAGCTCGCCATTATAAACCATCACATATCTTTTATCCTGAGAAAAAAAAGGCTGATTACCAGCTTCAGATAAATCAATAATAGATAAACGACGATGGCCTAAAAAACAACGCTCATCATTCCAAATCCCTTCAGAGTTTGGACCACGATGCGCAATGGCATCGTTCATTTTTTTTATAGAAGAAAGATAGTTTGAATTATTTATTTGATGACTAACAATTCCTGTAATGCCACACATAGCTTATAATCCAATTGATTGTAAGTATTTTTGACTGACCATCATGCGTTTAATTCCATCTTCTACCGAAATTAAATCTCTACCTAATATCTCTTTCATTTTTGTATTATCAGGCTGACGACGAGTCATATCTCCTTCCTTTAAAGGAGGAAGGTGTACAATCTGAGATTTACTATTTGTTAATTTAATAACCAATTTAGCTAATTCTAAAACTGTCATTAATTTATCGCTACCAATATTGATGACATCATTTTCTAATAGTTTTTTATTCATGATAGTCACAATTGTATCTATATTATCATCTATAAATGTGAAAGTACGAGTTTGAGAACCATCTCCGTATATAGTAATATCTTCTCCTTTAAGAGCCAATGCTACAAAACGAGAAACCACAAAATCAGTACTTTGATTTGGCCCGTAGGTATTAAAGAAACGGAAAATAGTATAAGCTAACCCGAATTCTTGCTGATAGCTTTTTAAGAAACTTTCACCTACATTTTTAACAACTGCATAAGGCACACGAGAGTTTAGAGGTGTACGGTGCTCATGTTGTGGTAATTCTACAGGTTCTCCATAAACTTCTGAAGAAGATGAGAAAAACACATGTTTCACAGAAGAGTTTTTTGATAAATTTAAAATATGTTTAATTCCAGAAATATCGTTTAATACTTTTACTGGATTTTCTTGAGTTCTTAAAACTCCCACTACTGCTGCAAAATGATACACGTAATGAAAATTGTAGGCTAACATGATTGCAGAAATTTCACGATAATCATTTACATCGGCTTTTATAAATTTCCAATTTTCATGTTCGGTTGATGGTAATTTTGATAAAAAACCAGTAGATAAATCATCTACAACTACAACGAAATTTGTTTTATCCTGAACTAATTTTTCTACTAAAGCTCCGCCAACATTTCCAGCACCTCCGGTAACTAATATTTTTCTCATAAAATCATCTAAAATTCATAGCGAATATACTAAAATTACCATAAATATTCAGTTTTCAAATAGTTAAATCATAACACAAAATTTATGTACTTTTGCAGCCATTATGAACATTGAACATTTTTTATCTTCGAGTATCTCTCCTGTCATTAACCAATTGTTTGGATTAACAACCAATCCTAATGATATTATTCTTCAAAAAACTAAAAAAGAATTTGAGGGCGACTTTACTTTAGTAACTTTTCCATATATCAAAGCAGCCAAAGCAACTCCCGAAAAAACAGGTGAATTAATTGGTGAACAGTTAGTAAAAAACAACACGTCAATCATAAAATTTAATGTTGTAAAAGGATTCTTGAACTTCTCCTTATCCAATGATTTTTGGTTAAATGAATTTATAAGTATTAGCAAAGAAGTTAATTATGGAATAAAACCAGCTAAGAGTAGTGGTAAACAAATGATGTTGGAGTATTCTTCTCCTAATACCAACAAGCCTTTACATTTAGGACACGTTCGTAATAATTTATTAGGCTACTCAGTTGCTACCATCATGAAAACTCAAGGTCATGATGTAGTTAAAGTAAACTTGGTAAACGACCGTGGTATTCATATTTGCAAAAGCATGATTGCTTGGAAATTGTTTGGAAATGGTGAAACTCCTCAATCAAGCGGATTAAAAGGTGATTATTTAGTAGGAAAATATTATGTAGAATTTGACAAAGCATATAAAAAAGAAATTCAAGCATTAATAGAGACTGGAGTAACAAAAGAAGACGCTGAAAAGCAAGCGCCTATTATGTTACAAACGCAAGAAATGCTTTTGAAATGGGAAGCAAGCGATAAAGAAACCATTGATTTATGGAAGATGATGAACGGCTGGGTGTATGATGGTTTTGCAATTTCTTACAAAAAATTAGGTGTTGATTTTGATAAAATGTATTACGAAAGCAACACTTATTTATTAGGAAAAGAAGTTGTACAAGAAGGCTTAACAAAAGGTGTATTTTATAAAAAAGAAAATGGAAGTGTAGCCATAGATTTAACAGAAGATAAACTAGACGAAAAAATTGTACTGCGTAGCGATGGCACTTCTGTATACATTACCCAAGATATGGGCACAGCTATTGAGCGTTTTAAAGAGTTTCCCGCTATTAGCCAAATGATTTACACCGTTGGTAATGAGCAAGATTATCATTTTAAAGTATTATTTAAAATACTTGAAAAACTAGGTTACGATTGGGCTAAAGAATGTTATCATTTAAGTTACGGAATGGTAGAATTACCTGAGGGTAAAATGAAAAGCCGTGAAGGAACTGTAGTTGATGCCGATGATTTGATGGATGGTATGGTTGCAACGGCTAAAGAAACCACAGAAGAATTAGGGAAAGTAGAAGGTTTTACACAAGACGAACTAGAAACATTATACCAAACTATTGGTATGGGCGCTTTAAAATATTTTATTTTAAAAGTTGATCCGAAGAAGAAAATGTTATTTGACCCTAAGGAGAGTATTGATTTTAATGGGCATACTGGTCCTTTTATTCAATACACACATGCTCGTATCAAATCTATTTTAAGAAAGTTTGAAGGTAATACTCAAACAATTTCTATTTCAGATGCTATTACTCTTCATGAAAAAGAAAAAGAATTAATCAAATTACAATACGAATTCCCAATCATTTTAACAGAGTCAGCAAATACCTACAATCCTGCTGTTGTAGCAAATTATATTTATGAGTTAACTAAATTATTTAATCAGTTTTATAATGAATGCCCTGTATTAAAAGAGGAGAATGATGCTGTTAAAGAATTAAGAATTAAACTGATTGACACAACAGCTAGCATCATTAAAAATGGAATGTTGTGTTTAGGAATTGATGTTCCTGAGAGAATGTAAAACGGTTTTACTGATTATTATAAGCTCCAGCATCTAAAGGTAAAGTTCTACTATTACCTTTTATATCTTGAGTTAAAGATGGATAAGTAGTAATTACACTACCATCTCCTATTCCTTTAGCTGCTGATGTTGGCTTAATTCCAAAATTATAGGTTGCAGGGTCGTTAAAAGCTGGATTACTATTATACACATTTGCAGATGTAGCAATTAACGTATTAGTAATAGTCGAATTACGAATCAAGCAATTACTAATTTTACATTTTTGAGCCGCGTTATAAAATCTTATATCCTGTTCAAATTCATTTACCTGACTTCCTTGAATGATACAGTTCGCAAAATACATACTATCAATTGGCCAGATATCAATTCCGTCATAATTATCTATATGCACACATGATTGTCCTCCTCTTCCACCATCTTGAGCAAAATAATTAGCAAACGTATTATGCAAAAACGTATAATTGCCTCCTAAACTCATGGCAGCGCAATATTCTTTACAATTTACAATCACATTATTAGCAGCCCAAACATCAAAATACTGAGTATATAACCCCCATTTTGAGCAGTTTTTTATAATAGTGTTTGTTAATTTTAATTTTCGTGGTTGATTAGGATTTGACAAAATACTAGCCTGAATTCCAATAAACCCATTTTTGATAATGGCATAATTAATATAATTATCCGTGTGTCCTTCATTTATCCAAATTCTATCCCATTGACCAGGCATATCCACATAATCTAATTCTCTTCTATCTCCCTGAAAAACAACTTCATTTCCTTTTACTCCATTAACTTGCAAAGTTCCATATCTATAAACCCACAAACCTGCATTTTGATGAAAATACACCTTAACTCCTGGATTAATCACTAATTTTTGTGTGGAATCAACCACTAACCAACCATAAATCACATGTGGTTTATTATCAGATGCGCCTGTTCCTCCACCCCAAGTAACAACTGTATTGGTAATAGAAAGTATTTTTAGAGGATTTATAGTTACGGTATCATCTGCAATGGTTGAATATGGCAAAAAACCATTTTTATACTGTATGGATTGATTAGGTAAATGATAATGTGCATTTTGTCCCCATGCTTCTAACTTAACACTTTGTTGATTTCCATTAACATCAAACAATATTCTGTCTTGAATAATAAATGGGCTTAAAACGCTTGTTGGATTAACGTTTACCTGAACAAAAATATAAATACTGTCATTTGCTAAAATTTCAACATCTGTTACTTCTTTTCCTGGAGTGCCATCCACATTCATAAAAAAACTAGAAGATGATCCTTGTTCTAAACGAATGGATGAAATATTGATTTTTTGACTGTTATTATTAATGACTCTAATATTTCGGGTAGTTGACCCAATTGTTGTAAAAACGGTATCAAATAAGATAGAATCCTGAGAAAATGCTACAGTTGCAGAAGGGTCCGTTAGTAGTTTATCTTTTTTGCAAGACATAAAACTAGTTGACAAACAAATAGTTACAATTAAAAAAGACAAAAACCGTATCATAAAGCAAATTTATACTTTTATTAACGATAAAGAAGAAATTATATTATATTTTTGAGAAAATAACTTGTAGTTTCAAGAAAATTACTATCTTTGCGTTCCAAATTTTTTGAAATAAATAATTAGAATATAACATGAAACCAGAAATTCACCCAGAAAATTACAGATTAGTTGTATTTAAAGATATGTCTAATGGCTATACTTTTTTAACTAAATCTTGTGCAGATACTAAAGATACAATTACTCACGAAGATGGTAATGAATACCCATTAGTGAAATTAGATATTTCAATGACTTCTCACCCATTTTATACTGGTAAACAAGTATTAGTGGATACAGCAGGTCGTATCGATAAATTCAAAACTCGTTACTCTAAAAAAGCTTAATTTTTTTTATAGATATTTTGAAAAATCCAACCGCCAGCAGGCGGTTGGATTTTTTTATTTAGTACTTTAGTCAAACCTATGACATTCCTGTTTTTATATACCGAAATAGCTGAATACTTTTTAGCCTGCTGTAACGAACTGACAAAGCATGGCAACGTGCATATTATTAGATGGCCTGTAAACAAAGAAGCTCCCTTTCAATTTCAAGTAAATGCGAATATCAAACTGTATTCAAAATCTGATTATAACAACCAACAATTAATCCAATTGGTAAAATCCATTAATCCTGATGTTATTGTTTGTAGTGGCTGGATTGATAAAGATTATTTAAAAATCACAAAAAACTATTTCAAAAAAATTCCTACGATTATGACGTGTGATACGCACTGGAATGGAAGTTTTAAACAACGTTTAGCCACTGTTATTAGTCGTTTTACATTATTAAATATATTTTCGCATGCTTGGGTTCCTGGAAAAATACAGAAACAATATGTATTAAACTTAGGTTTTAAAGACCAAAACATTGAAACCTGTTTTTATAGTTGCGATTTAAATCATTTCGAGTCAATTTACCAATCTCAAAAAACTGAAAAACAAAACCATTTCCCAAAACGTTTTTTATATGTTGGCAGATATTATGAGTTTAAAGGCATAAAAGAACTATGGCAAGCTTTTATTGAACTTCAAGAAGAACTATCAAACGACCCGACAGCTATCGGGTGGGAATTATGGTGTTTAGGTATTGGAGATATTGAACCGATTAAGCACCCAAAAATTAAACATTTTGGATTTGTGCAGCCAAAGGATTTAGCAAACTATACGTCACAAACAGGAGTTTTTATATTACCAAGTAGATTTGAACCATGGGGAGTGGTAGTTCATGAATTCGCGGCCTCTGGTTTTCCTTTATTATTGAGCAATCAAGTTGGAGCGAAGGAACAATTTTTACAAGATGGTAAAAATGGCTTTATCTTTAAATCAGAAAGCGTTAATGACATTAAACAAGCTTTAAAAAAAATCATCAACACCAAAGAGTCAGATTTGATTGAAATGAGTCGCTATTCCAACACTCTATCAAAATCTGTTTCTCCCGAAATTTGGGTAAATAATTTGCTAAAAATGGCAAAATCTAAATAAATAACTTTTCTTTTTCTTTTCAACAATTTTCAACACTTAGTACCATAAATTCCTTATTTATTTACTTTTAAGCTGAGATGGTAGATTCTTATTGTATATATAACGGACATGTGATTAGCTTATACGAACCCGCTATTAGTTTTTCTAATAGAGCATTTCGTTACGGAGATTCATTATTTGAAAGTATACGATATACCAACGGGAAAATTATGTTTTTATCAGATCATGTGAAGCGTATTAAATTAAGCATGACAACTTTAAGAATGAATGTGCCTGCTGAATTTACAACTGGAAATATTGAACAGTTAATCATTCATCTTCTAGTGCAAAATAATATAAAAAAAGAAGCTCGGATAAGATTAACGGTATTTAGAAATGAAGGCGGATTTTACACACCTGACACCAATGATATTTCTTTTTTAATTGAATCGGAAGCACTAGAAACAGATGGCTACACGCTAAACCAAAAAGGTTTATGGGTAGATATTTACACCGAAATAAAAAAACAAATCAATAAAATTTCAAATATTAAAACAGGTAATGCCTTGTTATATGTAATGGCAGGTATTACCAAAACATCTTTAAAATTAGATGATTGTTTATTGGTGAATGATAACGGTAACATTATTGAAAGTATTAGTTCTAATATTTTTGTTGTAAAAAACGGCACGCTTTATACCTCGCCAATTACTGACGGATGTATTGATGGGGTAATGCGTAAACAAATATTAGATATTGCTGCACAAAATAAAATATTAACCTTTGAACAAACCTTAACTGTTCATACCCTAACCAATGGCGACGAAGTATTTTTAACCAATGCCATTAAAGGGATACAGTGGGTTGGACAATTTAAAAATAAATTTTACACCAATCAAAAGTCGGTTTTCTTTACCGAAAAATTAAACGAATTAGCTCGATAACACATGTTACAAACTTATTACAAATTAGTAGATGATGCCATTATTGAATTAGGATTAAATCCTGATGAAACAAAAGGTGAACAACCAGGACAATGGAATTTAAAGAAAGGAAAATTTGACATTATGGTAGATGTATGGGAACAAGAAAAACAATTTTTGTTTCAAGTTGTATCTCCGTTATGTGGTTTACCCGACGAAAACAGAGAAGGCTTTATGCTACACTTATTACAAAAAAATTATGGCTTAAGTGGTTTAGCATATGCTATTATGGACGAAGCTGTGTTTTTAAAATATACCACCGAAGCAGCTGCTTTAACTAAAGAAAATATTGTAAGCTTATTAACTAAAACAGCATTTTATGCTGAACAAAGTGCTTTTGTTCCTGCGGAAGAAAATTAACAGTAATCATGCAAAAAGTTTTAATGGTATGTTTAGGTAATATTTGCCGATCGCCTTTGGCGGAGGGGATTATGCTAAAATTGATTAAAGAAAACAACATCAATATGCGTGTAGATTCTGCAGGCACATCAAACTTCCATGTAAATGAAGCACCAGATAAACGTACTATTGTAAATGCCGCCAAACATGATGTAGATTTAAAACCATTGAGAGCACGTCAATTTAAAGCATCAGACTTTGAAAAGTTTGATCAAATTTACGTAATGGATAAAAGCAATTTATCTAACGTGTTAGCGCTTGCATCCTCAGAAGAACACAAAGCTAAAGTAGATTTATTATTAAATGCTTCCAATCCGGGTATGAATTTAGAAGTACCAGACCCTTATTTTGGAGGAGAACAAGGCTTTGAAGATGTATTTCAAATGGTTTATAAAGCTTGCCAATATATTGCTTTTGCATAAAAAATCCTCGGCTATTTCTAACTGAGGTTTTTTTCTTTTATCAAGAATTCATAGTATTTTTAATATGGTCGTTAGCTTAATTTTCATCAATCAACTCTTCATTTAACACCAAAACTTGTAAGTTATTTTATAACCTAGAACTATATGAAATAACCATGTTGCAACCAACACAAACTCATCCCGATAGCTATCGGAAGAAGGTAAACATGGTTATACCACCTGCCTGTCGGCAGACAGATATGGCAAATAAAAATAATAATTTAGATGTGTAAAATAACTACGAGCAGCCAGAGCACCCAAACACGAATGAGTTTTGCGTAGCGTGACGTATCTTTGTGCAAACAAAAAAAACGTAAAGCGATGAAATTAATTAATATAAGTACTTATTTATTTTAAATTTAAAAAATAATTTTATTAAAAAAGTCTTGATATTTCTGCATCACACTCCTTTGTCCTCCACTATCACTTCAACTACGTTTAGTTTGATAGCTTTAAGTAACAAAAAAATCCCAGCTAAAATCAGTTGGTGATCTTTATTTTAAAGTTGTTTCATCAAATCATTTAAATAATCTACACTCTTTAATAAACGACTACCGTACCAGCTAAATAATTCGCCATCCACCAACAACACTTTACAATGAGGTAATTTTATCTGTAAGTCATTAATATGCTCTTGTTTAAAAGGGTAAGGCTCTGATGATAAAAAAATGACAGCGGGATTCATTGCTTTAATATCTTGAAAACTTAATTCGGGGTAACGACTATTTTGTTCTAACAAATTTTGTATTCCAATCTTTTGCAACATATCTCCAATAAAAGTAGCTCTGCCTGCTAACATATATGGTTTATTCCATATAAAGTATAAGCCTGTTTTAGATACTTGTTGGATATCTAAAAAAGATAGTTGGATTTTATTTTTTATTTGCTTCGCTTTGCTTGATTGGTTAACAAGCTCTCCCACTAATTCAATCATTTGTAAAGCGTCTTCTAAATTATAAATATCGCTCATCCAAACAGGAAACTCTTTTTGCAATTCTAAAATTTGAGATTGCTCATTTTCTTCTTTATTCCCAATAATTAAATCAGGCTTTAATGCCTTTATTTTTTCAATATTTAAATTCTTAGTTCCTCCTACTTTTTCAATGCTATCAAACATTTCTTGAGGATGAATACAAAATTTTGTAATACCAACTAATTCATCTCTTAGTCCTAGGTCCCACAATAATTCAGATTGAGATGGTACAATAGATATTATTCGTTTTGGAAACGAATGAAGAGTCATAGAATGATTTAATTGATCGATAAAAAGCATGTGCTAATTTCAGAATAATACTGCATATTTGCCAACACTAAATGAATTCATCCCTAAAAGCACATATTTCTTTATTTATCGCTCAAGTTATTTATGCGCTTAATTATTCTATCGCTAAAGATTTAATGCCAACCTATATTAAACCTTTAGGCTTAGTGATGATGCGTATTACAGGGGCCTTATTGTTATTTTGGAGCTTATCTCTTTTTTCGAAATATGAAAAAGTAGAGAAAGATGATTTAAAAAAAATGATGCTATTAGCTTTATTTGGCGTAGCTGTTAATCAAGCCTTTTTTATTTATGGATTAAGTTTAACAAAGCCAATAAATTCCGCTATTATTATGGTAAGTAATCCCATAGCCGTGATGCTGTTTACAATTTTTGTTTTTAAAGAAAAAATAACGGCTTTAAAATTAACAGGCTTGGGCTTTGGAGTAATAGGAGCTTTAACATTATTGCTTTTTAAAGCGCATGGGGCTTTTGCTATTGGTAGTGAAACTATTGCGGGCGATTTAATGACTTTAGTAAACTCATTATCATGGGCTGTATTTGTAGTAATGGCTAAACCATATATGCTAAAATACCAAACAGTAACAGTAATGAAATGGATTTTCTTATTTGGATTTATCTATATTTTACCATTTGGAATGCCTGATTTATGGAAAGTTGAATGGGATAGTTTGTCTTCTCAAACTTTATTTACCATGGCTTTTGTAGTAGTGGCTACCACTTTTTTAGCGTATTTATTAAATACCTATGCTTTAAAGGCTTTAAGTTCTTCGGTGGTGAGTATGTATATTTACCTACAACCTTTTTTAGCCACTGTTATTGCCATTATTTTAGGGAAAGACGAACTTACTGTTATTAAAGTAATTTCGGCTTCCTTAATTATCTCAGGTGTTTATTTAGCGAGTAGAAAAAAGAAAAGTCTTTAAAAAAAATATAATTATAAATCATCAGACTTAATTCCGCAAACATATTTCAATTTATTATAAAATGTCTAAAGTCTTATTCTTCTATTACATATGATATTTTCAAATAAAAAATATTATTAAATCTAAATTATAAATGATACATTAGACATCGTCTAACGGACCAAATTATTTAATAAATACACGACTATTATGATACATATTTTATCCGAACAAAATTCTATTTTCAATCAATTCGTTGCCGAATTAAGAGATATCACAATTCAAAAAGACAGCATGCGTTTTCGAAGAAATTTAGAACGTATGGGGGAAATTATGAGTTACGAAATTTCTAAAACATTAGATTGTCAAAAAAAAGAAACTACAACTCCGCTAGGTATTGCAGAAACTAGTCATTTAGTTGCTCAACCAGTAATTGCAACTATTTTACGTGCTGGTTTACCAATGCACATAGGTGTTTTAAATTATTTTGATAAAGCTCAAAATGCTTTTATTTCGGCTTACAGAAGACATCACAAAGATAATACGTTTGATATCCATGTGGAATATGTATCAAGTCCTAGTTTAGATGATAAAGTTTTAATTTTATGCGATCCCATGATTGCAACAGGTGCCTCAATTGTATTAGCTTATAAAGCTATTTTATCAAAAGGAACACCAAAACACATTCATATTATTTCTGCTATTAGTAGCAAAGAAGGGATTGATTTTGTAAAAGCAAACTTGCCTACTAAAAACTTTACTATTTGGTGCGGCGCTATAGATGAGGAATTAACCGCTCACTCTTACATTGTACCTGGTTTAGGTGATGCTGGGGACTTAGCATTTGGTGAAAAAATATAAATAACACCTGTTCTGTAAAATTATGGAAAGTACTGAAATTTGGAAATTTATAACAGGAGCTCTTGCCTGCACGATTTCATTATCCAAAATTGGAATACCAACAATTATCACTTTATATAAAGCAAATTATATTATGGCATTAGC
>JBEIPP010000010.1:0-34012 GCA_040376995.1 Flavobacteriales bacterium | reverse complement strand
GTATTATTATAAACATATAGCCTCTTTGAGGCTTTAACAATGCTCCGTTAGGAGTATTATGTTTATAATAACATATACTAGCGTAATTCTAGCTCCATAGGAGCGACATGTTAATGCGCACTATAGTATTAATTTAATGAGATTGCGCTCGAACTGAAAACAAAATTTGACTTTTGAGACAGCCTCTTTTCGTTTTATAATCCCTTTACACAATCAATAAAGAACTTCACTTTATTTTTATCTAAATCTGGATATAAGCCATGACCTAAATTGGCAATGTAACGTTGTTTGCCAAAAGCGTTTACCATTTTACGAGCAGTAGCTTCAATTGTTTTTTCATCAGCATACAACATGCAAGGATCGGCATTACCTTGTAATGTTTTTTCGTGACCAATAATAATACGTGCATCTTGTGGATTAATGGTCCAATCTAAACCAATGGTATTACATTTTAATTTGGCCATATCTGCTAATGCAAAATGTGCATCTTTAGCAAATACAGTAACTGGAACTAGTGGTTCAATAGCATCACAAATTTTTGAAATGTATTTTAAGGAGAATTCTAAATATTGTTCATGACCTAAAACACCTGCCCAGCTATCAAAAATTTGTATCATATCAGCACCTGCAGCAACTTGCGCTTTTAAATAAGCTATAGTACTTTGTGTAATTTTTTCTAATAATTGATGAGCCAATGCGGGTTCTTGATAAAAGAATTTTTTTGCTTGACTAAATGTTTTACTTCCACTTCCTTCAACCATATATGCCATCAGTGTCCAAGGAGCGCCAGCAAAACCAATCAATGGCACGCGATTATTTAAATCTTTTTTAGTTAACTTGATTGCTTGAATCACGTAATCTAAATCACCAGCATCCGCAATACGCAAATCATCAATATCTTTTTGCGACTTAATTGTTTTTTCAAAATTTGGTCCTTTTGCCTCTATCATTTGATAAGGCAAGCCCATCGCTTCGGGAATAACTAAAATATCAGAAAATATAATGGCTGCATCAACTCCTAAAATATCAACTGGTTGAATAGTTACTTCGGCAGCCAATTCTGGATTTTTAACAAACTCAATAAAGTTTTTGGCACGAGCGCGTGTTGCTTTGTATTCAGGTAAAATACGGCCTGCTTGACGCATTAACCAAATAGGCACACGTTCAACTTTTTTTCCTTTAGCAGCTCTTAGTATAATGTCGTTTTGATACATGTTAGTTTAAAATTTCGTTTAAATTAGTTTTTATTTTTTGGCAAATATCATCTAGTGGTAAGTCGTTATCGTCTTCACCAAAAGGATCTTCAATTTCTTCGGCAATTAGTTCAATACTTGCAAAAACATATAATACAATAATAGTAATAGCAACTGTTGTGTAGCCAAATTCTCCGCCAAAAAATATGGGTAAACTGATACAGTATAAAAAAATCATTTTTTTTAAAAAGATATTATACGAGTAGGGGATTGGTGTGTTTTTAATTCTCTCGCAAGCACCGCAGTTATCGGTGAATGACTTTAATTCTTCATTTAAAATAATGAGTTGTTCTCCAGTTAAATCTTTGTTTGTATACAAGCTATTAATTTTAGCGAACAATGATTTAGCAATATAATTTGGTTTATGGTTTGCATCAGCAAATTGAGATAAATTGATGTTGTCAGTTGGTGTAAAATCTTCTTGAATATATTTGCTTCTTAAATGATTTTTAAATGTAAACACGTAGTTTGTAATTAAATGTTTTATTTCTTGTTTATCTTTTTCATGCACAAGAATAGACGATAATTTTAATGCTAAATTTCTTGAATTATTAACCACACTTCCCCATATCTTTCTTCCTTCCCACCAACGGTCATAAGCAGAGTTTGTTCTAAATACCAAAAGCATTGATAATACAAAACCTAAAATGGAATGCATCACTGTTGGATTTTTTGTATTCAAATGGATAAAATGTGCTTCTGCATAAACAATACCAGCAGCATAAATGCCAATACAAACTAACGACCAAAATAATCTTCTAAACGTATCACTTTTGTGAAACTGTATAATGAGGGTGAACCAGTCTTTAGGATTGTATGTTACCATAAATGAGTTGCAAAGTTAACAGCTTTCGTCAATTTAACACTTTAAAATGTGCCCAAATCTTGCAATAAAATGTTTGTTTTTTTAGAGAATTTTCGAAAATGCTTATAAAATTCTCTTCTTCATTAGAAATAGCACATTTTTTTAACTTTCAAGAATTTAATAATTGTAATTTTTCCATCATGAGACTGTCTCAAAAGCCAAATTTTATTTTCAGTTCGTCTCGATAGCTATCGGGAGTAGTCGAGAACAACATACATTGATTGTCAAGGCATCTCGTTCAGATAGCTATTGGGATTGCTCGATGAAACAAAACGCGAGAGGCTGCCCTTTTTTGAGACAGCCACTGCGTATAAACTTTCACAATTCTTACAGTTTAAGTTTTTTAATTTTCAATGCTGTTTTAATATGACTGTATTAAAAGTAAAAATCCAGAAAAACTTCATAGTTAAACAAAATTAAATATAAAAATCACCGTTCATATAGTTTTCGACTAAAGAGATTGTGTTTAACAAATTTATAGCTTAGTTTAGGTATTCAAGTTTATTATGAACTACGGAGGAATATTAAAACACACTTATAACATGAAAAAAATATTTACTTTTTTTTTAGCATTTTTTTCAACGCTAATTACATTGTCTCAAACACATTATTGTGCGGAACATAAAGCTCAACGTTTTAATAAAACTGCTGCATCTAATATCAAAAAAACATCTTCAGCTCAATCTATGAGCGCTATACCAGCTGAGAATAAATATGATTTAAAATTTTATCACTTAAACATTAATGTTGAACGTAATACTTTATTTATAAGTGGAAATGTGAAAAGTATTGCAAAGGTTGTAGCTACAAGTTTAGATTCATTTGCTTTTGTATTACATCAAAATCATACGATTGATTCTGTTTATGTAAATGGAGCTAAGCGTAATTTTGTAAGAAGAGATAGTTTAGTTCTTGCAACAGCAGGCGCTCCTATTCCTCAAAATCAATTATTTGATGCAATTGTGTATTACAATGGAACTTGCCCAACAGATGGTAGTGCTGCTATTGGGAATGGTTATAATATTGGAACTTCAGGTGCATGGGGAAATCAAGTAACATGGAGTTTGAGCGAAAGCTTTGTAGCATACGAGTGGTTCCCTTGCAAGCAAGACCTAAGAGATAAAATAGATTCATCTTGGGTATATGCTACTACAACTAGTTCAAATAAAACGGGTTCAAATGGTATTTTAACCAATACGGTAAATGTAGGTGGCGGAAAAACTCGTTACGAGTGGAAATCAAAATACCCAATTGTGTATTATTTAATTTCTGTTGCAACTGCTGAATATGTTGAATATAAACAGTATGCTAAGCCGCAATATTTAGTTAATGATTCCATTTTAATTCAAAACTATATTTATAATAATGCTTGGGGTGCAACCAATCAAAATTGGACAAATCAAATTACAGCGTTAAATAAATTACCTACCAACATGAATTTATTTTGTGATTTGTTTGGAATGTATCCTTTTGTAAATGAAAAATATGGAAATTGCATGGCGCCTTTTAGTGGTGGCATGGAACATCAAACGATGACAAGTCAAGGTTTTTTTGATTTTGAATTGAATGCACACGAATTAGGACACCAGTGGTGGGGTAATAACGTAACATGTGCAGCATGGAAAGATATTTTTATCAATGAGGGATTTGCATCCTACACGGAGTATTTGTCTATTCAATATTTACAATCTATTTCAGGAACCACGCCAGCAGCAAAAATGACAGACGTGCATAATAGTGTTATGTCGCAAATTGGAGGTAGTTGTTATTTTACTAATGCTGATACAATGAATACTCCTAGGATTTTTAGTTCTAGATTGACTTACGACAAAGGAAGTGCAGTTGTTCATTCATTGAGATATGTAGTAAATAATGACTCCATATTTTTCCCTGCCTTAAGAACCTTTCAAAATACCTATCGCGGAAGCACAGCTAGTGTTATTGACTTTAAAAACTTTATGCAAACATATACAGGCATAAATTTAACTCAGTTTTTTAATCAATGGTATTACGGAGAAGGATATCCTACTTTTTCTGTTTCATGGAATCAATCAAACAATGTGTTTTATTTAAAATCAACCCAAGCGCAATCTGTGCCGGCATCCGTTCCATTATTTATGACTCATGTTGATTATAGAATTAGTAGAACGGCTAAACCAGATACCATTGTTAGACTCTATCACGGACAAACGGTAGAAAATTATACATTAGCTTTAACTGGAACTGTAACTAGTATTGGTGTTGATCCAAATAATTGGATTTTAAACAAAGTTGGTACAAATATAAAAGACATTAACTTAACTGCTTCGGAATTAGATGCGAGTTTAGTGATGGTTTTTGTAGGGCCTAATCCAACGTCTGATGCGTTAAATATTTATATGAATAATAACGAAAAGGCCTCAGTTGAGATTTTTAATATTACTGGAAAGTTAATATTAACACAACCTTTTGATACTCATGTAGAGTTTGATATTTCTAAGTACGCTATGGGTATTTATACAGTATCAATTAAAAACAAATCTGGTGATGTTATTAAAACAACCAAGGTAGTTAAGAATTAATTTTTCTTTTAATTTATAAATTAAGTCCCGGCCATTGGTTGGGACTTTTTTGTTTTTGGGCGTTCCCGCCAGCGGGCGGGCTTTTCGTTGCAATCTTTCGCTTCTGAAAAAGAAGCGAAAGGATTTCCACTGCAATCCCTAACGCGTGGCTTGCGGTAAATTCGAAGTTTTAACTCTAAACCTAATTTAAAATCAGCGTGAGGGATTGAAGTGGAAATCCTTATACGTATCACGCGTTGGCGTGAGAAGTAAAAGATTGGAACGAAAAGCCCGACGGCGCTGCCTCTTTGCGCCGGCACGCCCTAGTCCTAAAAAGAAAAACTACTTTATCTTCCCAATCCAGTGTGGAAATTGAGTTAAGTGTTTTATATCTGGTTCTTGTTCAAATAAACCAAACACAGCGCTACCACTACCACTCATGCAAGCATAAAGCGCACCTAATACATATAAATCGTTTTTTGTTTTTTCAACGATTGGGTATAAACTGAAAATAGATTTTTCAAAATCATTTACTAAATCTGTTTTCCAAGTAGCGATAGGTTGTTGAATCACATCCAATAAAGATTTACTTGGCAGTTGAGGCTTTACTAAACTATACGCTTCTTTAGTATTACTATGAACATTTGGGTAAATAATAGCAATATATAAATGACTTAAATCTAATGTTACATCATCAAATACATCGCCTTTTTGTGTAGCATACACAGGAGTGTTTTTAATAAAAAAAGCGCAATCACTTCCTAATTGACGAGCAATATCAATACAATCTGCTTCAGTAAAATGTAATTGAAATTGTTCATTTAATAAATTAATGAAAAATGCCGCATCTGCACTTCCTCCTCCTAAGCCTGCACCCATTGGTAATATTTTGTGTAAATACACATCAATATGAGGTAAGGTTTTTGTTTGCTTGATTATTTGATAGGCCTTATACAATAGGTTATCTTCTTTATTTCCGGCAATTGCTAAACCACTTAAGTGTAAATTGAATTCTTGTTGCGAATTTTTATTTACAATTACCTCTAAAGCATCATTCCATCCAATAGGATAGAAAACAGTTTCGATGTTATGAAAACCATCTGTGCGTTTTTCTGTAATATTTAGTCCTAGGTTTATTTTGGCGTTTGGGAAACAAATCATGTTGTAAAACTATACATTTTAATGAAATCTTTTTCTTGAATTTTTTTTAACCACATAGATACATAGGTTTTATGTTAATTAAAATTGCAGGAGTGTCATAGTCACACAGTTAATTGAAGCGTCGCTTCAATCCGATGGCTATCGGATCTATGCTTTCTTTATTCAATTTTTCTAAACTTTCCTGTTATCTCTTTCTATGTCTCTATGTGGTTAAATTTGAGACTTATCCCCATAATCAACATTATTTGGTACTGAAAACCAGCAACTTACAAGTGGCGTTTTTTCATTTTTTTAGTATCTTTGCCCCCTAACTAATTACCACTATACTATGATTTATCTTGATTTTGAAAAGCCCATTCAGGAGTTAGACGAAGAATTAGAAAAATTGAAAAGCGTTGCTGAAAAAAGCAAAGTGGATATGAGCAAAGGCATTCAAGAGCTGGAAGCAAAAATCCATTCTAAACGCGAAGAAATTTTTTCTAACCTAACTGCTTGGCAACGCGTTCAAGTGAGCCGTCACCCCGAAAGACCTTATACTTTAGCATATATCGATTCTGTTTCTAATAGTTCATTTATTGAGTTACATGGAGATAGAACAGTTGGAGATGATAAAGCAATGGTTGGTGGTTTTGGCGATATCGATGGACAAACAGTTATGTTTATTGGACAGCAAAAAGGTATTAATACCAAGATGCGTCAAATACGACGTTTTGGTATGGCAAATCCTGAAGGCTACCGTAAGGCATTACGTTTAATGAAAATGGCTGAGAAATTTAATAAACCAATTGTTACGTTTATTGATACTCCAGGCGCTTACCCAGGTTTAGAAGCCGAAGAACGTGGACAAGGCGAAGCCATTGCACGTAATTTATTAGAGATGGCTCAATTAAAAGTACCAGTTATTTGTATTATTATTGGCGAAGGAGCAAGTGGTGGAGCGTTAGGAATTGGCATTGGCGATAAAGTATTAATGTTAGAAAACACTTGGTACTCTGTTATTTCTCCTGAATCTTGTTCATCTATTTTATGGCGTAGCTGGAGTTTTAAAGAAACAGCTGCTGAAGCCTTAAAATTAACAGCAGATGATATGAGTGCAAATGGATTAATTGATGGCATTATTAAAGAACCATTAGGTGGTGCTCATAATGATCAACAGGCAATGTTTGCTACAGTGAAAGCAGAAATTTTAAAGCACTTAGCAACATTAAAAAAACAAACACCAGAAGAACGCATTAACGCTCGTATTGAGAAGTTTAGCAACATGGGTGTTGTTCATGAATTAGAAAATTAAAAAAATTATAACACAATAAAATTTAGAACAAATGGCAGATACAGGCGATATTAACGTAGGATCGATTATTAGATTTAATAATGAATTAGTAGTAATTACAGAATGGCAACACCGCACACCAGGCAACTTACGTGCATTTTACCAAGCTAAAATGCGTAACTTATTAAACGGTAAACAAACCGAAAACCGTTTTAGAAGTGGCGAAGGTGTTGATGTGGTTCGAGTTGACTTTAAACAAATGCAATATATTTACCAAGAAGGTGAATTTGCTGTTTGTATGGATAAAGAAACATTTGAGCAAGTGTATGTTCCTGTAAAATTATTTGGAGACAGTTTCCAATTCTTAAAAGAAGAAATGGAAGTGAAAATTTCTTTTGAAGGCGATACAGTTATTTTAGCAGAAGCACCAACATTTGTAGTTTGCGAAATTACTTATGCTGAGCCAGGAATTAAAGGCGATACAGCCACTAATACATTAAAACCAGCTACTTTAGATTCAGGCGCAACAGTAAGCGTTCCTTTATTTTGTAACGAAGGCGATTTAGTAAAAGTAGATACACGCACCGCTACTTATGTAGAGCGAGTTAAGAAATAAGAATTTTATTAATAGTGAAAGCCCATCTAATTAAGTAGATGGGCTTTTTTATTCTTTATTTAATAAATAAAACAATTTTTACTGTCCCCAAATGATAATTTTGAATTATAAGAGTACGATAAGACATAACATGGGAAGAGCTAAATTTGAATATTTGACTTACAATAACCAGTAAAAGATGTTGAAGAAATTTATATACTGTACTTTATCTTTTTTACCAATATGGACATTTGGACAGTCATATGTAATATATCACAATGATACTGTAAACAAAATTAATTCTAATGGGCTAAAATACGGTAGACAAATAAAGTTTGGCTATAATAATCAAATTTTAGTAGAAGGAACATATAAAATAGTTATTAATAAAAAAATTAATTGGGAGAAAGAAAAAAATAATATTTACAATGTCGCAGAGCATAAAGAAGTAGTAGATAAAACCGGGAAGCCAATTAGTTTTTCTGCTAGGTATGGCGATAGTCTTTCTGTTGCAGATGGTTACTGGGTTTATTATGCCCTCAATGATTTTGAATCATTATATATTAGCTATTATAAAAATGGAGAATTAATAATTGGAAAAGAAATTCAGAATAATAAAATTAAAATAGAATCTATTTCAAAGCAGGAAAAAAACAATTATCACACTTATGAATATTTTGATGGAGATAATTCAATTTCAAAAATAAAATATAGAGAAGACCGAAGAGAAAAGATAGTTTGCTTTCCTGATAGGGAATTAGAGTTTAACAAGTGCGAAACAGGTATTGGAGTTTTATACTCAAAGACTTACACAGATACCATAATTATAAATGCAAAGGATAATTATGTTTCCATTCATAAAATAGAATGTCTGGAAAAAGATGTTTCAATTACAAATACAAAGGGTGATACAATTTCACGTTTGGAAATTTCAGCTAATAAAAAAGATACAATACTTTTGGTTTATTCTCCTAAAACCAGACCATATGATATAAAAAATAAGTTTAGTTATTTTACGGAGATCAAGTTATATACAAATAAATATACATATAGAATAAATGCGCAAATATTTAACTCCCATATTGATCTATCAAATTATAACATAATAGAATTTAGATTACAGAAGGAGAAGAGTAAATCCACATTTTTGGAAGTTTATCTAGGAGATTTTCATTATAGATTATTTAACAAACAAATGAATTTTAAAAATTTTAATGAGTTGGCTAATTTCAAAGATTATAATACTCTTATATTTTTTGGTAACTGGCAGAAGCCTTACATTGATTTTACAAACTTAGGTACAGGTGCATATTATTTTATTATTGACGATGGTGAGAAAATTATAAATACCATCAAAATAATTTTGTACGACTAAGTAGTTATAAAATTTCTGTTTTATTTCCTTCCGTCATCGTCACCGAACGGTTAATATATGTCTTCATTAACTCTTAATCATGCGAAGAAACAATGATGAGTTTACCTTGCTCAACACACAATTGTTTAAGAGTTGCAAATAAATGGTGTTTGGGTGTATAATCTAAAAAAGCAGTTGGTTCGTCGAGCAAAATAATAGGAGTTTGTTGTGCTAAAGATATAGCTTCCTTATTTTATGGAACGGGCTTTCACTTTAATAACCTTTCCATTTTCAGAGAAGATTAAATAATCATCCGTTGTTTTTGCTTTTTCAACTAAACGATCAAAGGCTAATTTAGTGCCAGCAATAAGCTTATCTCTTAATTCTGAATATTGATGATTAGAACCCATTTGTAATCTTTTCCCAAATATCGGGATTATTTATGTTAAAATCAATAGCATTAATGCCTTCTGCTACCAATATTGGTTCTTTGGTATTATCAAATATAATCCAATAATCCACAACAGGAATATATAAATCTGTTAGATTTTGTATACCTCTTTTGTAGCGCCTTTCAATTACGTCCTCTGGAATATTATGTCCACCGTGTATCACCCTATATTTTACCCTTTCTTTCGCAGTGGAAGGAGAATCTAACCAAAAAAACAATAAAGTTATTTTATACCCATACTGTTTTGTTTTTTTTATTAACGATACATAGGACCTTGTAGATAGAGTTGTTTCAAATGCAAAATCTTTCCCATCAGTTATTAAATCATTGATACGGTTAAGCATTATTCTTCCTGACTCAAATGCTGCTTGATCTGGTTGAAAAGGCGAGAGTCCTTTAGCAATTTCATCGGCGTTGACAAATTCCTTACAATTAAGCATTTCGGGTAGCACAGTAAAAGATGCCGTTGTTTTTCCTGCACCATTGCAACCTGCTATTATATATAAATTTGGCATTATAAAGTAAAGATAATGAATTTAAGTTTTTATCACATTTAATAGGTTCTTTACTCCACCTCCATCTTATTGCCTTCCGCCATCGTCACCGAACGGTTTATATAAGTCTTCATCAATTCCAAATCATGCGAAGAAACAATAATGAGTTTACCTTGCTCAGCACATAATTGTTTAAGAGTTGCAAATAAATGATGCTTGGATGTATGATCTAAAAAAGCAGTTGGTTCGTCGAGCACAATGATAGGTGTTTGTTGCGCTAAAGATTTTGCAATCATTACTTTTTGGCGTTGCCCGTCGCTGAGCTCATCAATTAATTTATCTTTTAATGGCAACAAATTTAATTGCTCTAAAGCTTTTGTAACAATCGCTTCGTCTTCTGTTGTTAGCTTGCCAAAAATATTAATGTATGGCGTGCGCCCTGTTGCCACTACATCCCAAACGGTTAAATTAAATCCTCCAATTTTTTCGGTAACAACAATGGATAATAATTGAGCTAATTGTTGTGCAGAATAATCTTTAATATTTTTATTATTGATTTTAATTTCGCCAGATAATGGAACTAAATTTCCCGTCATGGTTTTTAAAAAAGTAGATTTTCCAACGCCGTTATCTCCCATTAAACCTACTAAATCGCCTGCATTTAAAGTCAGGTTAATGTCTTTAAACACAGAGTTGTGTTTGCCTTTGTTTTGGTAGCCTATTTCTAAATGTTTAATATCTATCATCCTATACTTAATTTAGATTTGAATAATAAATAAATTACTATTGGCGAACCTATTAATGTTGTAACGGTGTTAATTGGCAACATAAACTGACTACTTAAAACTTGACAAATAACATCAGCTGTTAAAACTACACAAGCTCCTAATAATAAACAAAAAGTCATTTGATGTAAATGGTGAGATGTTTTAAAAAACAAACGCGAAGCAATGGGTACAGAAATACCAACAAAAGCAATTGGTCCGCAAAAGGCTGTAATAACGCCTACTAACACTGCCGAGATAATAATTACAGATAATCGCAAAGCATTGACATTTACACCTAAATTTTGAGCGTATTGCTCATTTAATAAAATAGCATTGAGCGGTTTAATAAAAAAGAAACTTGCCACAATCGTAATGGAATAAATAGGAATTACAAAATATAAATCTTGCAATGTGGTGCTTCCAACACTTCCCATACCCCATATTACAAAAGTTTTTAAATTATCGGCATTACTCATGTATTCTATCAATCCTTGTAAGGCGCTTAGTATTTGCCCGAGCATTAAGCCTACTAATAAAACTGTGACGTTACTTTTGTTTTTGCGAGAAACTAATAAAATAATAAGTGTTACAAAAAAAGCTCCCATAATCGAGAATAAAGTCACGATGCTTTTTCCCATAATAAAAAATCCAGAAACGTGTATGGATGAAATCATCATGGTAGCAATGGCTACAAATAAACTAGAACCGCTGCTCACACCCAATACATAAGGCCCAGCCAAAGGATTTCGAAATAAGCTTTGCATTAATAAACCACACAAGGCTAATCCCGAACCTGCAATAATTGATGTTAATGTTTTAGGTAAACGGATATCATAAAGGATAGAAGAAAACATAGGATTCAACGAGTCCATATTAAACAAATTAGTGCTTCCAAAACATAAATCACATATAGCAAGCACTGCTAAAACTAGCAGTAGCATGAGGGTTGTGAATATGAATTTAGATTTTGACATCTTTCAAATTTACACTTCTTTTTTAATATTTAAGTTTAGTAATAGGAACACGGATTTGACGGATTAAGCAGATTAGCACGAATTAATTTTGTATGATTTTATTTAAATAATCAGCGCCATCCGCTTAATCCGTGTTCCAATTTATTCTAATTTTTTATAATAGTTAAAAGTATGATTTGGCATTAAAGTAGGAGAGAAGATAGCAATTAAATCTGCCAATACATCTTCGGGATGTGTTATACCTGTTTCCCAGTAGTTACTATAACCTAAAGCATTTTGTATTTTGTTGTTATTATATAATTGTTCGGTTTTACAAGCCTTAAATAAGCCATAACGTTCATCATAACTTAATAATTCTTTTTTAAAGTTGAGGTTATATAAGTTAATCCAAATGTCGCAATCTTTTGCTTTGGCATAAACCGTTTCAAATGACTGCGCAGAGCTTCCGGTTTTTGTGTCTTCTTTCCAAAAATAATCTCCTCCCGCATCTTCTATTAAATGCGCTATAAAACTTTTTCCAGCTGGTATATACCAAGCGTCGCCATATTTAATTTCGGTTAATACACTTGGTTTATGAGTGCTTGATTGTGCAAGTGTTTTTAAGTTCTTGTATTTTTTTTCTGTGATTTGAAATAAAGAATCTGCTAAACTTTCTTTATTAAAAAAGTAAGCAAAAAATTTAATCCATTCGGCGCGTGCTAAGGGAGTTTCTTCTAAATGGTCAATACTCACTGCAATTGGCATAGAAGATTGCACTAATTTTTTATCGACATCATCTTTGGGGCTTCCCATACCAAAGGTTAAAAACAAATCAGGATTTAAGGCAATTGTTTTCTCAATATCTATTTGCGGACCTTTTGATAACTCAGCAATTGTGCCTTTTTTAACTTGTTGTTGTATAAAAAGATTATTATAATAATCTACATTGTCAACAGCTATAATTTTATCTTCGCAATTTAGTTCAGCTATCATAGTTGTATATATCGAACTCATAGATGCAACGCGTGTTACGGGAGTTTTTATATAATACGCATCTTTTACGTAATCAGGCTTTTGATTTTTATATAGCACAAAAGTGGCTGTTACATCGCTATCGTTTTTATTACCGTGCAATTCTAAAACAGAAAAGTCTGATGAAGTTTTAATAGTAAAACGTTTGGCGTAAGAAAGAGGAACAGAAGTTAATGCCAAATCATTTTTTGTTTCTGCATTTGGCGAGCACGCATAAAAAGCAATTGAAATTAAAAATAGGACCAGTTTATTAAACATAGAGATTGCTAAAATTGGATTTGAAAAATGCTACCATTTGGATGGTTGTTTAATACTTTAGCATTGATTTGGTGTAAATCACAAATACTTTTTACAATAAACAAACCAATGCCAGTGCCTTTCGTTTTACGCGTATTTTCGCTACCGCTTCTAAAAAACTTTTGAAAGACTGTTTCTTTTTCTTTGTCAGAAATACCGCAGCCTTGGTCTTTAATTTCTAATAATGGACCATTGTTTATTGTTTTTAAAAACACTTCAATAGCAATGTTTTCAAATGAATATTTGATAGCATTTTCAATTAAGTTGATAAAGATAGAAGATAGTAATTCTTTATCACCAGTATAAAATATATTTGGTTCGATATGTAAGGCAATGTTTTTATTTTTTAGTTGTTCTGAAAAATAGCGTTTAACGGTATTTTCAAGTAACTCACTTAAATTGTGGTTTTCTTTTTGGATGCTTAAGTTGTTGTTTTCAATTTGGTTGGCCATCAAAACATTATCCACTAACTTATGCAACCTATTATTTTCGATTAAAGCATTATTGAGTAATTCCTTTTGTTTATCTCTTTCTAAATCATGCTTTATAAGAGTTTGTAATTGCAATTTGGTAGCGGCAATGGGAGTTTTTAATTCGTGCGAAACACTTAGTATAAAATTACTTTTTTGATTAGCTAATTCATTTTCTCTTTTAATAGATTTACGAACTTGATACACACCAAATAACAGTATTAAAAGAAACACAGTGCCTTCGCCAACAATCATGTAAACTTTTAAATTTTTCTTTTTCTGTAAATCAGCAATATCTCTTAATATTATTTGATCATCACTCGAAGATAATGCTGCAATATTTTGTTTTAATAAAATGATGTTATCCGATTGGCGCACTAGCAAAACTTCCCACCATAAAAATTGGAGAACAATATATCCTACTAAAATTGAAAATATGAGCGTGGTTCGTTTTGACACAATTTTATTTCGAAGCTAACTACTTATGAAAGATTTGTAAGAAACCTTTTAAATCTCTTGAGATAATGCCTTTTACCCTTATTTCATTAACCTGACAAACGTAAAAGTAAGTTCCCTCTGCACATAAAAGTTTAGATTGAATCACTTTGCCATCCCACATAATAGCAGGGTCGGTAGTTTCAAATACTAAATTACCCCAACGATTATAAACTTTTAAATCAATGTCTTTTATGAATTTATTTTTTATTGGTTTAAAGAAATCATTTACACCATCACCATTTACAGTAATTACATTTGGTAATTCATATTCAGGGCAATTGTCTATACAGAGTTTTGCACTTAGGGCACTTTCGTTTCCAAAGGAGTCAATAGCACTGATGGCATAACAACCTGCAATAGACACTAAGTTGTCGAAAGCCAAAATGGTATCATTTAATGATTTAATTGAATCAACTAATGCAAGAGGTTCGTCTTCTGTTTCAGAAAAATAAATATTGTATTTCATCACATCATCACTACAAGAATGATTTGGATTATTCCAAGTTAAAATAACATTTGGAATTAAACAATCCGACTGAATGTTTAAAGTTGGTGCACATGGAGGGGTTGTATCCTTTGGTTTTTCACACAACTCTTGAGAGAAATTTAATAAGGGTCTTAAAATACTTGGATCTGAATATTGCCCTTTTGATTGAACTTTGTAACAATAATTTGCGCCATTAACTAAACCAGTATCGGTGTAAGTTGATAAAATGGTACTATCTCTTAAGGTAAATACAGTTTGAGAAGGACCCTTTTTGTATATGTAATAAAAATAATTTGTCCATGGAGTTTGATGTTGCCACGTTAGTGTCATTTTATTATCACTAGGAGTTAATGATAAAAATACTGACGAAGCTTTTTGTCCGTTACCTACAAATTGCCCGTTTGCATAAAATTCTATTTTATAGGTGTGAGCAATAGTTTTTGTATTTAGTGGAGTATTAATAGTTCCGGTATGAAGAAATGTGGTATCAGATAATTGATTTAAGCCTTTAAAATAAGGTTTTGTGATTGAATATACTGTACTAAATGTTCCATTAAATCCATTATGATGAACTAATCTAAATTCATATGGCCCGGTTACAGAATTTGTATCTAAAGCATTAGCGCCTAATAGCGGTTTTATCCATCTCACAAATACAGCACCAGTTGTTACATCTGTAGATTGAACATCTACATTTACTATAATAGGGACATCACGTTTTAATTGAACACAAACTTGATTTGAAGCATAACTTTTTGAACCATCTGTATACACGGCTTCTAAGATGTAGCTATAGTTTGTTCCTTGAGACAATCCTCTTCCATTATTAGTATCTAAAAAAGTAGTGTCGCTTAAACTTTTGGTACAACCAATTCTCACAAAGCCAGTATATGCAGGAACACCAACTTCGCAAATAGAATGTGCCCAAGGACTACAGTTATCTTTTCTGTAGATACAATACCTTTCAATTTTATTTCCGGTGGTTAAATGGCAAACAGGCTTATTCCAAGTGAGTTTAATATTACTTCCTAAAGGAATGCCAATTAAATTTAATGGAGGAGGTGGAATGACGGTAATATTAAATGTTTTAAAATCTACTAAACTTACAGTTGGATCATTGTCTTTTACCTTGATAGTAACTTGATAAGGTGCTTTTCTGATATGAGCACAGGTTGTTTGCCAAGTAAACAATCCGTTGATAGGAGTTAATCCAGATGGCGCAGAAAAAGTAGCAACAGGAGGGTTTACTCCAAAAGGGCCACCATTGGCTTCCATGCTTAAAATATCTAAATCAGGATCAGTTGCTGTAATAGTTTTAGTGATGATGGTGCCAGCTACTATACAAGTATCTGAAATAGGTTTTATAACTGGTAGGTTATTGTTACATGCGCCAACATCAACTTGTAAATCTCTTAAGATATATCCTATTAAAAAATAATCCCCATCATCGTTTTTACGCCATTCTTTAATAATCATGGCCAAGTTAAATTCATCTTGTAATTGAGGAGTGCACCAAGTTAATGTACCTGTAATAGCATTGACATTGTAAGTTCCTCCGCCATCAGCCGGATATGAATAACCAGGACATATATTTCCTTTTTGCCCTCTGCAATAAGTGAGTTCATAGGATATACTGTCTCCATCTAAATCATAAGCACCAGGGTTATGCAAAAAACATTTACCAACACATCCATTATCAATAGGCGGAAAGGTTAAAACTGGCGAGTTGTTTTTTCCAATTCCAAACAAAGGAATTACTAAAAATGATTCAATATAAAATACCTGATTAACTGAATTTGGAATATTATTAATGCCAGCATTTCTGTTTGGATCTTCCATACTCATTTTATAATTTCCTGGACCTGGATAAGTATGAGTGGTAATATATTCGTTTAATTTTATTTCTGAATTAATAGGAACACCCTCACGCGCTGGTGAGCATCCTCCAATTGGCCCATTGCTTCTTAAAACAACAGCACTTGTTCCGTCACCAAAGTATAAAGTATTTTCGCATCTGTCTGCCGGCATTTGTCCGCCAATAATGGCAATGTTTGTATAGGTTGTAATTTTTATTTGGTAAGTATAGCCATATAGCCATTTGTATGTAATTTCTCCTCCGCGATTATGCGTAGCTTTTGATGTAAGGAAAAGCCCTACACTAAAAAATAGAAATAAATAGTACTTCGCCTTGAACATTTGAATGTGTTTATATTTTTAGTATGTGCATACAATTACTGTATGTTTTTTATTAAATAAAGTCTTAATATCGATAGTAAAAGAGTAAATAAAGATAGTGAAAATTATTAAAAAGCTTTTTTAAAATTAGGTTTTTGCAAGTAAACAGTTTTAGAATGAAAAAGCCAAATTTATTAACGTTTTTATTTTAAAATTATTCGTCTAAAAAACGTTTTAGCATTAGGAATAGTAGTAATTTTACAATTCTTTAACAACTATTTAAATGAGCTCTCATAATCATAGCCACGCTAGCAAGGTTACTCTTGCAGGTTTAATTGTTACTCTCGGAATTATTTATGGTGATATTGGTACCTCTCCACTTTATGTAATGAGTGCCATTGTTGGAAAAGGCAACATAGATGCAGATATTGTAAAGGGTGGAATTTCTTGTATATTCTGGACCCTAACTCTTCAAACAACCATAAAATATGTGATTTTAACACTAAGAGCTGATAATAAGGGTGAAGGAGGAATCTTTTCTTTATTCACTTTAGTTAAACGTACAAAATTTAAGTGGTTGTTGGTTCCAGCCATCATAGGTGGTAGCGCTTTATTGGCAGATGGAATTATTACACCTCCTATCTCTGTGTCATCTGCTATTGAAGGATTAAAGGTTTATAATCCAGAATTAAATACTGTTCCAATTGTAATTGGAATTTTATGCGCTTTATTTTTTATTCAACAGTTTGGAACAAGTTTTATAGGCAAATTTTTTGGTCCCATGATGATGCTTTGGTTTTTAATGTTAGGTGTTTTAGGAGTGTATCAAATGACAAGTAATTGGAGTGTTTTAAGTTCTTTAAATCCTTATTATGCATATCATTTATTACAAATACATCCTTCTGGGTATTTAATTTTAGGAGCAGTGTTTTTGTGTACAACAGGAGCCGAGGCTTTGTATTCAGATTTAGGACATTGTGGCAAAGAGAATATTCGTATTTCTTGGATTTTTGTTAAAACAACTTTGGTTTTAAACTATTTTGGTCAAGGAGCCTTTTTAATTGCTCATCAAGGCCAAACATTAGATTCTTTTAAATCTAGTAATCCATTTTACGCGATAATGCCCGAAAGTTTTTTACCTTATGGCATCGTGATTGCAACGATGGCAGCGGTTATTGCCTCTCAAGCTTTAATCAGCGGCTCATTTAGTTTAATCAACGAGGCTATGCGTTTGAATTTATGGCCAAAAGTAGGAGTAAAATATCCATCTGAAATGAAAGGACAATTATATATTCCTTCTATTAACTGGTTACTTTTAGCGGGATGTATAGGAGTGGTTTTATATTTCAGAGAATCTATAAATATGGAAGCGGCTTATGGTTTAGCTATTGTGTTATGTATGTTAATGACAACTACTTTGTTGAATTTTTATATGCACATGAAACGATATAATCAGTTTTTTATCTACTTTATTATAACTGTTTATTTAATTATTGAATTTGCATTTATGGCTGCTAACTTAAGTAAGTTTTCTCATGGAGGTTGGATTACATTATTAATTGCTTCTGTGCTAATGTCGGTAATGGCTATTTGGTTTTTGGCTAAAAAAATTCGTAATCGTTACGCTGATGTGGTTAAGTTAGCTGATCACCAACAAAAATTAGTGGATTTAAGTAACGATGAATCTATTCCTAAGTACGCTACCCATTTAGTTTATATGACTGGGGCAAATAACCCAGAAGAAATTGAATCAAAAGTGATTTATTCTATTTTACAAAAGCGACCAAAGCGTGCCGATATTTATTGGTTTGTGCATGTAGATGTTATGGATGAACCATACCGCATGGATTATAAAGTAACTCATGTGGCAGCTGATGATATTATTCGTGTTGATTTTAGACTAGGATTTAGAGTAGCGCCACGAGTAAACTTGATGTTTAGAAAAGTAGTAGAAGATTTAGTGAAAAATAAGGAAGTAGATATTACTAGCCGTTATGAATCGTTGAATAAAAATAATATTATTGGCGATTTTAAATTTGTTGTTATCGAAAAATTCTTGTCATACGAAAATGAATTACCGTTATTTGAAAAAATTATTTTAAACGCTTATTTCTTCTTGAAACGTTTCAGTTTAAGTGAGGCTAAAGCATTTGGATTAGATAGTAGTTCAGTGAAAATTGAAAAATTCCCAATGATTATTAATCCGCCTAAGGATTGTAATTTACATAGGATCAATTAATCAAATAGTCTCGACTTTTTAATGTTTTCTTAAAGCACTATTGCCGTATAATTATTTCTTTGCTGTAAGTACTTTTTTAAAATATTGGAAAAAAGTCAATGCCAATGTTGCAATACTTCCGATTGCAAATCCACATATTAATTCAATTATGATGGAAGGAACATCTGAAAATTTTTCTGCCAAATGATGAAACCAACCCACGTGATGTATAAAGATTCCACCCGACACTAATAATAAAGCTATAGTTCCAATTACAGAAAGAGTTTTTATAACCCAAGGTAATCCTAATACTAAGGTTTTACCTAAAATAGCCAATGGGCCTTTATTATTAGCGCGTTTTAATAGAATAAAACCTGCATCGTCCATTTTTACAATTAACGCTACAATGCCATATACACCTACTGTAGCTATTATCGCTACTAAACTCACTGAAATAATTTGCTCTATGACTGACCTTTCGATCACTGACCCTAGGGCTATGATAACGATTTCTAGAGATAGTATAAAGTCGGTTTTAATAGCTGATTGAATTTTTCCCTTTTCTTCTTGCGAAGATAATTCAACTTCTATTTCGCCAGCAGAAGGCTGAGAACGCTTGTTATTAAAGGCATGGATTATTTTTTCTGCGCCTTCATAGGCAAGGTAAACCCCGCCCAAAATCAAAATCCAAATAATAGCTGGCGCATAAATAAATTGCAATACAAAAGCCAAAGGCACAATAATAAGTTTATTGATAAATGAACCTTTAGTAATTGCTAACAAAACTGGGATTTCGCGATTAGCTAAAAAACCTGTTGATTTTTCGGCGTTTACTGCTAAATCATCTCCCAAAATACCTGCTGTTTTTTTTGCCGCTAATTTTGTATTCATGGCTATATCATCCATAAGTACGGCAATATCATCTAATACTGCGAAGAAACCTGATGCCATAATTGCTTTAGTATAAAATATTTTTTTGAAAAAAATTAAGCTTTATGTATTAATTCTTCCCAAAACTCAGCGCCACGTCGAGTGTGAGGAATTACAATGGTTCCGCCAACGATATTAGCAACAGCGAATATTTCATAAATCTCTTCGGTGGTACAGCCTTGTTCGTGACATTTAAGTATATGGTATTTAATGTAATCATCGCAACGTAAAACCATGCTAGCCACTAAGCCTAACATTTCTTTTGTTTTAACATTTAAAGCACCATCAGAATAGGTTTGTGTATCTAAGTTAAACAAACGTTTAATCACTAAGTTATCTTTTCCTAAAATAACATCATTCATTTTCGAACGGTAATCGTTGAACTCTTTAACTTGATTTGACATCTTATACTTCTAGTTTATGTTTTTTAATCACGTAGGCACTTACAAAAATACTCACCTCATATAATAAATACATTGGCACAGCCACTACCATTTGTGAGGTTACATCTGGTGAAGGCGTAATAACCGCAGCGGCAATTAAAATAATTACTACGGCATACTTACGATATTTACGCATAAAATTTGGCGTTAAAATTCCTAAGCGAGTTAAGAAATATACTAGAACTGGTAATTCAAACACTAGGCCTGAAACTAATACCATGGTAGATATTAAAGAAATATAATCATCTAATGTATTATTGGTTTGAACAATACCACTATCCGATAATTGGTAATTGATTAAGAAGTTGTATGACATTGGGAATAATAAAAAATACCCAAAGAATATCCCAATTAAAAATAAAATAGAGGCTACAATCACAAACCATTTTGCCGGTTTAGATTCGGTGTCTTTAAGAGCGGGTTTTATAAATTTCCATAATTCATATAATACATAAGGAAATGCTAAGATAATTCCGCCTAATAAGGCGATCCACATGTGAGTGAAAAATTGTTCAGAAGCAGATAATGTTTGCAAATGTGGCTCTTTAACAATCATACACATCACATCTCCTGCTCCAATTTTATAACCTAGAGAACACAGAGCTCTGTATGAAATAAAATCTTGTTTTAAGGGACCAAAAATGACTGTGTCGAATAAAAAATTATTAAACATAAATAAACCTACTGCAAAAATAAATATTGCAATCGCGCTGCGTACTAAATGCCATCTTAATGCATCTAGGTGTTGCATAAACGACATTTGCGTCGACATTTCTTCTGGTTGGTTATCTGCCATAATCGGTGGCAAATTTAAGCATTATTATTGATGCGCTTTAAAAAAATAGCCGTAAATAAAGCTTTAACTAGCTTTATTTCTAATGTTAATTATTAAATATCATCCACTTGATTAAGCGTTCCTTGCCAATTAGTGTCTGCTTTTTAAAACATTAATTATATCGCTTAAACTGAAATTTTTAGCTTGCAAAAGAATTAAATAGTGAAACAATAAATCGGCAGCTTCTCCTTTAAATAAATCATCGTTACTATCTTTAGCTTCAATTACTACCTCTACAGCTTCCTCGCCAACTTTTTGAGCAATTTTATTGATGCCTTTTGCAAATAAAGAGGCTGTGTATGATTTATCAGTTGGGTTATTTTTTCTATCTCTGATAATCGTTTCTAATTCTGTTAAAAAATTAAGAGAGGTATTTTTTTCGTTAAAACAAGTGTCGGCACCTGTATGGCAAGTTGGACCAACAGGATTGGCTTTAATTAAAATAGTGTCACTGTCACAATCAATTAAAAGTGAATTAACATTTAAGAAATTACCACTCTCTTCTCCTTTTGTCCATAATCTATTTTTGGAACGAGAGAAAAATGTGACACGTTTTTCTTGTTGCGTTTTATCAAATGCCTCTTGATTCATATAACCAAGCATTAACACAACGTTAGTAATATTATCCTGAATAATAACTGGAATTAATCCATCTGGTGATTTTGTAAAGTCTGGTTTCATATTTAGATATTTATTGTTTTTAAGTTGTCATATGTTATAGCCATGTTGTCTCCATTCGTTTTTGAGCTATCTGTAACATGGCCATTTCATAATCTTATTTCGATTTTATTTTCTTTTAAGTATTTTTTTAATTCAGGTATGGCAATTTCTTTATAGTGAAAAACACTAGCCGCTAATGCTGCGTCTGCTTTGCCATTTTTAAATACATCTTCAAAGTGTTGCATGTTTCCAGCTCCGCCACTTGCTATAACGGGTACGTTAACTGCTTCTGAAATTTGTTTGGTGATATCAATGGCGAAACCATCTTTTGTGCCATCATTATTCATGGAGGTTAGCAATATTTCTCCTGCTCCTAACTCCACACCTTCTTTAGCCCAATCAATGGTTTTTAATTCTGTTTTTACTCTTCCGCCATTTAAATAAACGTACCAATCATTATTTTCAAATTTTGTATCGATAGCTAAAACTATACATTGACTACCAAATTGATTGGCTAGTTCTTTTATTAGTTGGGGATTTTTAACGGCTGAGGTATTTACAGATATTTTGTCTGCGCCTGAGTTTAATAAAATCGATACGTCTTCAACAGAACTGATTCCACCACCAACTGTAAATGGAATATTGATATGTTTAGCAATTCGAGTGACTAATTCTGATAATGTTTTTCGTTTTTCGTTTGTTGCAGTAATATCTAAAAACACTAATTCATCAGCGCCTTGTTTAGCGTATTCAATAGCTAGCTCCACAGGATCACCAGCATCTTTGATGTTTTCAAAGTTGATGCCCTTTACAGTTCGTCCCTCTTTAATATCTAAGCAAGGGATAATTCTCTTTGTTATCATTTTTTATTTAAGATTTACGAATGACGAGTTACGATTTTTGATTTGCATTATTTCGAGCTGTTTTTAATGAAGCCACAATGATTGAAAGAATTTCATTTGCTTCTTTATGAATAGCTTCTAATTCAGTTTTATGTTCAGGGAGTAACTCCATAAAAATCTCCAAGAAATACTTGGTTTCATCACATTCCTCTTCAACAATTTTTAATTTATTTATAAAATCAGGAGTTGATTTTGCCCTCGATACTGCTCTATAATTTGCCCCCACAGATGAGCTACATCTACTTATTTGATTAACTAAAGCGAAGTAAGGTTGTTTATTGGGAGTTTTCTCAATAAATTTTAGTACAGTAATAGAAAATTCCTTTGACCTTATTTTCAAGTCTTGTGGTTTCATTTTATTTTTTTTATTAACCCATATCTAATTAAGCATTTGATGTTCTTAAATCGTATTTCCTAGTTCGTCAATCCTACTTCGTAAGTCGTTCATTGTAATTCGACCTTCGTAAATCGCTTTCCCAACTATTGCTCCTGCGCAACCAATTTTCTTTAACTCCTCTAAATCGCTTAATTGAGAGACACCACCACTGGCCGTTAAATTTAGTTGAGGAAATTTTGCAAGCATGTTTTTATATAAATTTATGGATGGACCTTGTAATAATCCATCTTTTGAAATATCTGTACAAAACACCTGTTTTACTCCTTCTTTTAAATTTTCATTTATGAAATCATAGATTGAAACATTTGTTGTTTCTAGCCAACCTCCAACGGCTATTTTTTCATTTTTGACATCGGCACCTAAAAATATTTTTTCAGCACTGTATTTTTTTACCCACGAAAAAAACAGTTCTTTATTTTTAACAGCTATACTTCCAATCGTTGCTAAATCAGCGCCATAATTAAATACTGTTTCAATGTCGTCATCTGTTTTAATACCACCGCCAAAGTCAATGGATAGTTTAGTTTTGCTGGCGATTTTTTCTAGTACTTTGTAGTTAACTACTTTGCCAAGTTTAGCGCCATCTAAGTCAACCAAGTGTAAACGAGTAATCCCAATGCTTTCAAACTCTTGAGCAACTTCTAATGGATTTTCATTATAAATTGTTTTTTGAGAGTAATCACCTTGCGTTAATCTAACACATTTGCCATCGATGATATCTATTGCTGGAATAATCTCAAAGGACGAATTTCGAGCGACGAATTTCGAGTGACGAATTTCGAGTGACGAATTTTGATTCTCAATATTTTCTTTCTTCATATTTTCTATTTCTTAAATTGCACTTATTACTTCGTAACTCGTACTTCTTGCATCGTATTTCGAATAAAGTTTTCTAATAGTTGTTGGCCTGCATTACTTGATTTTTCTGGATGAAATTGAGCCGCATAAAAATTGTCTTTTTGTAATGATGAGCTGTATTCTATTCCATAATTTGTTTTAGCTATAGTGTATTCACTTACTTCTGCATAATAGCTGTGCACAAAATACATGTATTCATTTCCCTTAATTCCTTGATACAAATTTGTTTTTAAATCATAAATAGTGTTCCAGCCTATTTGCGGTACTTTTACATCCCCCGCCCTTTGGGCACCCCCTTCAAAGGGGGAAAGGAACCGCTTTACCTTATTATCAAAAATCCCCAAGCAATTTGTATTTCCTTCTTCAGAGTATTTGCACATTAATTGCATTCCTAAGCATATGCCTAACACTGGTTGTTTTAAATTTACAATCAGCTCATCTAAGTTTTTTGATTTTAAATATTGCATTGCAGAACTCGCTTCTCCCACACCAGGAAAAATAACTTTATCGGATGACTTTAATTCTTCAATATTATCTGTTACAGTAGCATTAATTCCTATTCGCTCCAATGCAAAAAGAACTGATTGCACATTTCCTGCGTTATATTTTATGATGGATACTTTCATAGTAAGAATAAGTTGTAAGTTTTAAGAAGAAAGGCTAGATAAAGTAAATTTAAATTTTATTTATAGATAATGATTTAGAATATCCATGGATTAAACGTCCAATTTCATCTGCTAAATTCTCAAGTTCATTTGCTGTTTTTTCGTTTATGTATTCTAAATCTTTTGAAAGAAGAATGTAATATTTTACTTCTTCTAATGAGCCTTCTGAGATATTTAAAAAATTTAATTTATTTGGAGTAGTTTTCTTTTTATAGCCTTCAACAATATTTGCAGCTATAGACACAGCAGCTCTTCTAATTTGACTTGTTAATGCGTATACTTCTTCTTTTGGATAATTTTTAGTCACTTTGTAAATTGATAATACCAATAAATGTGCCTTTTGCCAAACTATTAATCCTTTAAACGTATTACTTTTTTCCATATTTATTCTTTAAAACTTATGTCTTTCTTCTTAATCCTTATATCTTACAACACTCCCTTTGTGCTTGGTAAACTCATGTTGTTAGCGTCTCTCTTCACTGAGATCTTAATAGCTTTTGCAAAGGCCTTAAAAATCGATTCTATTTTGTGGTGCTCGTTTTGCCCTTCTACTTTAATATTTAAATTACATTTTGAAGCATCGCTAAATGATTTAAAAAAGTGATAAAACATTTCAGTTGGCATATCTCCAATTTTTTCGCGTTTAAATTCAGCTTGCCATTCAATCCAGTTTCTGCCGCCAAAATCCAAAGCTACTTGTGCTAAGCAATCATCCATTGGTAAGCAAAAACCATAACGTTCAATGCCTCGTTTATCTCCTAAAGATTTTGCAAACGCTTCTCCTAATGTAATGGCAGTGTCTTCAATGGTGTGGTGTTCATCAATATGTAAATCGCCTTTGGCATTAATTGATAAATCAATATTACCATGTTTAGCAATTTGCTCTAACATATGATCAAAGAATGAAAGACCTGTTTTAATATTGGCCTTGCCACTTCCATCTAAATTAATTTCTACTGTAATGTCTGTTTCTTTTGTTGTGCGAGTATGTGTAATTTTTCTTTCAGGTAGTTTGAGGTAATTATAAATTTCTTCCCAGGTTTCCACAATTTTGTCAATCTCATTTTCAAAGCCAGTTTCTTTATCATAGTTTTTGATGAAGATGGATTTGCTGCCTAAATTTTTTGCCAATTTTACATCCGTTAATCTATCTCCAATAACGAATGAATTTACTAAATCATAATCACCGTTTACATATTTAATTAACATACCTGTATTTGGTTTGCGTGTTGGTTGATTATCTTTTTCAAATGTTCTGTCAATACATTGATCTTCAAAAGTAATGCCTTCATTGGTTAATGTGTCAACCATTAAATTATGTACTGGCCAAAATGTATTTTCTGGAAATGAATCTGTGCCTAGTCCATCTTGATTTGTCACCATCACTAATTCATAATCTAACTCACGTGCAATTTTTCCAAGCCATGTAATAACACCAGGTAAAAATTTTAATTTCTCAAAACTATCAATTTGAAAATCAGTTGGTGGTTCCCAAATTAAAGTACCGTCTCTATCTATAAATAATACTTTTTGCATTTTAATTATATTGTTTTAATAAGGTGATTAATTGTTTGTTTTCTTTTTCTGTTCCAACACTAATTCTGATTCGGTTTTCACAATTTAGTAAACTTGAACGGTTACTGATTAAAATATTTTTTTCTAATAAATAGCTACATACTTTGTTGGCATCTGTTACCTCTATAAGCAAAAAGTTAGCGTCACTTTCTGTGATGTTTTTGACGAATGATAATTTCAGCAATTCATTTTCTAAATATGTTTTTTGTTTTAAAATGTTTTCTACTAAGGTATCCTTTATTGCTGATTTTTTCAAGGCGCTTAGTATCAATTCTTGTGAATTGGAATTGATATTGAACGGTGGTCTAACTTTATTTAAAATTTCGATAATTGAAGCGTTGCCGTATGCTACACCAATACGCAGAGCTGCTAAACCCCAAGCTTTTGAAAAAGTTTGTAAGACAATGATATTTGAATATTCATCAATAAGTTCAATAGCAGATTGGTTTTCTGAAAAATCAATATAAGCTTCATCTACTATAATAATACCATTAAAATTAGTAGCAATTGTTTTTAATTGTTCAATAGAGATACTAGTTCCAGTTGGATTATTTGGAGTACAAATAAAAACTAATTTTGTATTTGCCGTAGTTGTTTTTAAAATTAATTTCTCATCAAATAAAAAACTTTCTTTTTTTAATGGAGCATTTAAAACTTCTACATTATTTAGTTGAGCATATACTTTAAACATCCCGAAGGTTGGTTCGCAAACTAGGATGTTATCTTGTTGTGGTTCACAAAAACATCGTATTAATAAATCAATTAGCTCGTCGCTTCCATTTCCAATAACAACTTGATTTGCTTTTAATTTTTTGAAAGTTGCAATAGCTTCCTTTGTCTTACTTTGAGAGGATGACGGATAACGCTCATAGCCCAATCCAAGAGGTGAACCAAAATTGTTTTCGCAGTTGTCTAAAAAGATAGCCTCATTGTTATCTAAATAATCATCTCTCCAAACTTTGTATGATTGCAGTGATTTGATATTTTCTCTAACTATTGTATTGATGTCGAACATGATTTATAAATTATTTTTTAGTCTTACAGTCACTGCATTTTTGTGAGCTTGTAGACCTTCTGCCTCTGCCATTAATTCGATAGCTGGACCGATATTATTTATTCCTTCTTTACTTAGTTTTTGATAAGTAATTTTTTTCACGAAACTATCTAACGAAACACCACTGTATGCTTTTGCGTAACCATTGGTTGGCAAAGTGTGATTAGTTCCTGACGCATAATCTCCAGCACTTTCACATGAATAATTTCCTAAAAATACAGAGCCCGCATTTACAACTTGTTCTGCTAACTGTTCATCGTTTGCGCATGCAATAATTAAGTGTTCTGGAGCATATTCATTTAATAAGTTAATAGCTTCTGTATTTGTTTTCATTAAAATAGCTTTACTGTTTTCTAATGCTTTTGAAGCTAAATCTTTTCTCGGTAAAACTGTTAGCTGTTTTTCTAGTTCTGTTTGAATGTTTTGTATGATAGTTTCATTTGTTGAAACTAAAATAACTTGAGAATCTGACCCGTGCTCTGCTTGTGATAACAAATCAGCCGCTACAAACTCAGGAACGCAAGTTTCATCAACTAATACTGCTACTTCAGATGGCCCTGCAGGCATATCAATAGCAACCCCTTGTTTATTGATGAGTTGTTTGGCACAAGTCACATATTGATTTCCTGGCCCGAATATTTTATATACTTGGGGAATGATTTCAGTTCCATAAGCCATAGCTCCAACAGCTTGCACTCCTCCAACTTTATAAACTTTTGTAATTCCAACTAGCTTTGCAGTATATATAATAGCTGGGTTAATATTTCCATTTTTATCAGGTGGTGTACATAAAATAATTTCTTCACAGCCTGCTAATTTAGCTGGTACGCCTAACATTAAGATAGTTGAGAATAAAGGGGCAGTACCACCCGGAATATACAATCCCACTTTTTGTATAGCAATTGATTTTCTCCAGCATTTAACACCAGGCATCGTTTCTATGACTTGGCTGTTTTCTTTTTGTGCCGAGTGAAATGTTTCAATGTTTTTTTAGCTAGTTGAATAGCTTGTTTCAATTCTCCTGAAATTAATTTCTCTGCTAAAATAAATTCATCATTGGTTACCAATATGTTGTCAATATCAACTTTATCAAACTGTAAAGTGTATTTGTTTACAGCTGATTGACCTTTTGTTTTAATGTCTAATAATACTGATTGTACAGTTTCTTCCAGTGAAGTATTGTCAATGGCTGGGCGTTTTAAAATCTCTTTCCAGATTTCTTTTGCTGGGTATTTTATGGTTTCCATTTTTTATTTTTTAATTCGTTGTTGCTAGACACATAGCAATTTCAAAGAATATTAAGTGTGAGCATACTTAACTTCGGAGTTGAAGATGAGAATTACATTATCATTTTTTCGATAGGTACAACTAATATTCCTTGAGCTCCCTCAGCTTTTAGTTTTTCAATGATTTCCCAAAACTGATTTTCTTCTACAACTGAATGAACAGAACTCCAGCCTTTATCAGCTAAAGGTAATATAGTAGGACTTTTCATACCTGGTAAAATTTTGCAAATGGCGTCTAATTTTTTGTTGGGCGCATTTAATAAAATATACTTTGTGTTTTTTGCTTTTCTAACAGCATTCATTCTAAATAATAATTTATCTAAAATGCTTTGTTGTTCTTTGCCTAATTTTTTATTAGAAACCAAAACAGCTTCCGATTTTAATATAACTTCTACTTCCTTCAATCCGTTTGTAAATAGTGTACTACCAGAACTTACCAAATCACAAATAGCATCTGCGAGTCCGATACTAGGTGCAATCTCCACAGAACCACTAATTTCATGAATCTCAGCTTTTACTTTTTGAGATTTTAAATATTTAGACAAAATTGTAGAGTAAGTAGTAGCAATACGCTTACCATTTAAATCTTTGATTGATTTGTAGTTTTGCTCTTTTGGAATAGCCAATGATAAACGACACTTGCCAAAGCCTAATTTTTCAACAACTTTAAGGCTTTTGTTTTTTTCTAAAAGTACATTTTCTCCTACCACGCCAATATCCGCTACTCCATCTGCTACATATTGAGGAATATCATCATCTCTTAAAAAAAAAACTTCAATCGGAAAATTTGTAGCTTCTGTTTTTAATTTATTTAATCCATTATCGATATCGATTCCGCATTCTTTTAAAAGTTTTAGAGAATTCTCGCTTAAACGTCCTGATTTTTGAATGGCGATTTTTAATTTTGTTTTCATTGTTAGTGTTTTTATTGTTAATGTTTTAAATCAAAAAAAAGGCTCACCTTAATGGCAAGCCTTTTAAAATATATAGTTTAGTCATTTTATCTTTACTAAACACAATATCATACCAGCCTACCGTTTGGTAAGAAGTGGCAATGATGCATGTGTGTTTTATTAATCATAATGGCACAAATGTAATTGATTTTTTGATAAAACAAAACTTTACCGTAAAGATTTTATGTTTACTTTCATATTAATACTTTAAATCAACTATAATGAAATACATAAACGGCCTCATTGCCATTTGTTTAATAAGTGTTTTAACATTTTGTACAGACGAAAAAGAAGCCATTAAAGAAACGGGGCAGAGTAATTTTGTCTCTAAGCGCTTATCCGAATCGGCCATTTTTGTAAAAGATTCCATTGAATATGGAAGATTAGTTGCTTCGAGTTTACAAATTGACGAAAGTCGGAAGTGTTTTTTAAAAGGTGTTGATTTATTGATTAATAAAAGATATGCAAAAGAAAGTATAGGTTTATTTACAGAAGCAATAAGGTATTTTCCGGATGAACGTTATTTTTTTTACTTAACAAAAGCTTTCATAAGCATAGGTGATGCCGACAGGGCTACAAATTCTAATATGATGTGTTCAGAATATAATTATGAACCCTATTATGAAGTGGCATTTAATGATGCATTAATAAGTGCGATTAGAAATGACACGACACGTTGTTTGGATAATTTAAACAGTGCGATATACGAGGGCTTTTTAAATAAAGATAAAATCATTAATGAAAAATTATTTGATTTTATTAGAGATGATGACCGTTATATAAGTATGATAGTTAATACGTTTAATGATGATAAAAAATTACGGGCGATGTTATTTAAAAATTATTTGAAATTGATTCCTGATTTAAATTTACCTTTTATTGAATCCATTGATAGTGTTGCTAACCATAGTAATGAAAAATACATTAATTACGATTATGCCGTTTTTATTCCGGAAATGGAAAATAGTCGTTTTTCAAGAGATGTAACCAATGAATATTTATATGTAGGGAAAATTAATTTAGAGAACAACTACTTCGCTGTTGTTTACAAAACCTATTTTGCAATTGCTGATACTTTGAATCCAACTTCGACATACATCATCACATATGATTCTTTAGGTAGCGTTATTGATAACGAAATTATAGGTTGTTTTTGTTCTCCAACCACATCTCAGGTATTTACCATTGGAGCTGATTTTACCATTGAATCAAGCGAATATACCTACAAGTGGAAAAATGATCCAATTGAAAAAGGTTATGCTGGAAATAAAATCGAATCTTTTGAAGTTGCTAAGGCAAAACAAATTCAACTAGGCGAGTTGGGTATAATTAAACGAATTAGTATAGCAGCAAATTCGGGCATTCCTTCCACTAAAGATGTCGATTAACTGTTCTGTATAAAATTACCCACTCTGCAATTAATAAATTGACAATCCAACTTAACCACGCTATCAAAGCATATTCTTCATGTGCCGTTAAATGAATAAATTTTGGGAGTACAGAAGCCAGCAAACGTAAAGTGATCGCAGAAAGAGTTAGAGCATAACTTCTTATCATCCATTTTTCGTGTTCAATAATTTTTTTTTGCAATACTTTAATGACGGCGGTTGCTGTAAATAAAATCCAAAATAATGAAAGAAGCATAAAACTTGTTTTGGAAACAATAGTTCCATTAGCATAAAACGCCATAATTAAACCTGATGGCCCTGCAATGCATATGACATCAATGACATAAATATAGCCCATCACACGATGTAACTTTTTGTATTTAGTAAGTATGTATTGTGAAAATTGAGTGAGTCCTGCTATTAATGAAAATACACTAAAAAGAATATGAAAATTAAAAGCGTACCGCCAATGTTTTAAATGAATAATTTTTTGTTTGGTCAACAAAAAATCAACATCATAAGTAAAAGATAAATAAGGTATTGTTAAATCTATCATCAACCAACAGAATAACGATATAAATGCTATCCAACTAATTGAACGAATTGATGTAATCATCTTATAATAATTTATTTAATATTTCTCCAAATATGTAAATATCCTCAAATGAATTATACATTGGCACAGGCGCACAACGAATTACGTTTGGCTCTCGCCAATCTGGAATTACACCGTTTTCAATCAGTTTATTATATAATGCTTTACCTTGTCCGTGCGCCACAATACTAATTTGGCAACCTCTATTTTCTTTAGGGGTGATGATCTCTAAACAGTTATTTTTTTGTTTATTGATTTCGCCAACTATAAATTCTAAGTATGCGGTGAGAACTTTACTTTTTTCATTCAATTTATCCATACCCACTTCATCAAACATATCTAAAGATGCTTTGTAAGCTGCCATTGACAAAATAGGTGCATTACTTAATTGCCAACGTTCAACTGATTGTATAGGAACAAACTCTCGATCCATTTTAAAACGGGTTGCTTTATCATGACCCCACCAACCTGCAAATAAAGGCATGTCGGTTTTTTTGTGATGATTCTCGTGAACAAAGGCACCAGCTACGCAACCCGGACCACCATTTAAATATTTATATGAACACCAAGCAGCGAAGTCAACATTCCAATCGTGTAATTGTAATTTTAAATTACCGGCACCATGTGCTAAATCAAAACCAACAATAGCACCTGCTTTATGCCCAGCTTCAACAATAGTTTTCATATCAAACACTTGTCCGCTAAAGTAATTCACGCCACCAATCATAATTAAGGCTAGTGCATCTTTATTGTCTTCAATAGCTTTATAAATATCTTCATGTCGCACTTCATATTCACCTTCACGTGGAGCAATTTCAATTAAGGCATCATCAATTGAGTAACCATGAAATTTCACCTGCGATTGCAAGGCGTATTGGTCGCTTGGAAATGCTTTTGCTTCGCATAATATTTTATAACGTTGTTTGGTTGGGCGATAAAACGACACCATTAACAAATGTAAATTCACAGTTAACTGATTCATCACTACCACTTCGCTAGGCAATGCTCCAACAATTTTAGCAGTTTTATCAGTTAAAATTTCATGGTAACTCATCCATGGATTTTTAGCCAAAAAGTGACCTTCAACGCCATAAGTAGCCCAATCGTTTAGCTCTTGTTGCAAATAATCTTTAGTGGTTTTTGGCTGCAAACCCAAGGAGTTACCAGTAAAGTAAACCATATCATGTCCTTCGTGTTGAGGGATGTAAAATTTACTTCTATATAAACGTAATGGATCCTGAGAATCTAATTGTTTAGCAAATTCGAGGCTATTAGTAAAATTTGTCATAAGGCGATGTAATAAAAACAGGTTAAATTTAATAATAAATTATAATCTTTATCTTTGAAAGAGTGTCTTTATCCAATAATATACAATTACTGAGAAAACTCAGCTTTAAAAAATTAGCAAATGCTTTTAAAGTATGGTTAAGTTATCATGTTTCAAAAAATACAGGAAAGGCCTCATCTATTGGTTTCCCCATTAGTATGGCTATTGAGCCAACTACCAGTTGTAATTTACGTTGCCCTGAATGTCCCAGTGGATTAAGGCAATTTACTAGACCAATTGGCATGCTAGAGCCAGTATTTTTTAAAAAAACAATTGATGAAGTTTATCAGCAATTAATTTATTTGACTTTTTATTTTCAAGGAGAACCGTATTTGAATCCAAATTTTTTAGACATGGTTAAATATGCTTCCGATAAAAAAATTTATACTTCTACATCTACTAACGCTCATTATTTAAATAAGGAACAAGCCAAAAAAACAGTTGAAAGTAAATTAGATCGTTTAATTATTTCGATTGATGGGACAACACAAGAGGCCTACGAACAATACAGAATAGGAGGAACCTTACAAAAAGTGATTGAAGGAACTAAAAATATTATTGAAGCAAAAAAGGAATTAAAATCAAATTTGCCACATATAGTATTTCAGTTTTTGGTAGTAAAACCAAACGAGCATCAGTTAGAAGATGTTAAAAAATTAGCCCATAATCTTGGTGTAGATGAAGTTGTTTTTAAAACCGCTCAGGTTTATGATTTTGAAAGCGGAAACCCATTAATACCGGATAATATTAAATATAGTCGCTATAAGAAAAACAGCGATGGAACATATTCCATAAAAAATAAGCTATTGAATCAATGTTGGCGAATGTGGAGCAGTTGTGTTATAACTTGGGATGGAGTAGTGGTGCCTTGTTGTTTTGATAAAGATGCCAAACATCAATTGGGAGATTTAAAAAAAGAATCATTCAAAGAATTATGGAAATTGGATAAATACCAAAATTTTAGGCAATCTATCTTAAAATCGCGCCAAGAGATAGATATTTGCAAAAACTGTAGTGAAGGAACGAAGGTTTGGGCTTAAATTTTCAAAAAAGGGCAAACTCATCATCAAAGTTCATTGATTTTTGTTTTGGTTTTATTCTCCTTGCTTTTGGTGGTATACGCTGTATCACGTAATCAAGAGTGAGGTAATAACATAAACAAATCCGTATTTTTTCTACAAAATTGGAAAAGGCAGCTTTACCGTTTGTTTTTATTCTTCTTAATAATTCTAAAAGTAAGTAAGCTATTAGAGCTATAAATATT
>JBEIPP010000235.1:0-3779 GCA_040376995.1 Flavobacteriales bacterium | reverse complement strand
TTTAGCAAATTGGAGTATAACCGTATCGCAATTAAGCATCATTTTTGGTAGTAGATTAACTTTAAAACTTTAAGAAAATGAAATCAATAACTCACTTTATATGGGCGCGTTTTTTTAGGCATAAGGCTCTGAAATTAAAAAAAAAAAACGTTACCTTTATAGTAGCGCTCTTAAATTTATTTCGTCGATTAGATATATCCCTAGCAACTTGATCGCCAGCAGAGCTTGTTTATGTTTCTGTCCAATAGTCAAATATAAAAAAAATAATTTGACACAGTTCAGCTTACACTCCCTTTTCCCAATTCATCAAATCTTTTCCAATATCACTTCGGTAATATTTTCCTTCGTAATTAATGGCTTCGGCTGCTGAAAAGCTTTTAGTTATAGCTTCTTCAATACTTTTACCAAAAGAAGTAATGGCAAATACACGTCCGCCATTAGTTACTACGCCTTCATTTTTAAAAGCCGTTCCTGAGTGAAATACTTGGCTATTAGTTACTGTGTTTAATCCAGTTACTGCTTTGTTTTTCTCATAATCTTCGGGGTAACCGCCGCTTACTAATACAACCGTTGTGGCAATATCTGTAGTAACACTAAATTGTTTTTCGTGCAAGGTTTGTGTAGCCACACCTTGTAATAAATCTAATAAATCTGATTCAATACGAGGAATTACTACTTCCGTTTCAGGATCTCCCATGCGGCAATTGTATTCTATAACGCTTGGTTCTCCATCGCAATTCATTAAGCCAATAAAAATAAAACCACGATAATCAATTCCATCTTTCAACAAACCATTAATTGTTGGTTTCACAATTTTTTCTTCTACCTTTTTAATAAAAGTTTCATCAGCAAATGGCACAGGACTCACAGCCCCCATTCCACCAGTATTTAAACCTGTATCGCCAACTCCAATGCGTTTATAATCTTTAGCGGCTGGTAAGATTTTGTATGATTTACCATCCGTTAACACAAATACAGATAATTCAATCCCCTTTAAAAATTCTTCAATCACTACCGTATTCCCAGCATTACCAAATTTAGCATTCAAAATCATATTTTGTAATTCAGCTTTAGCTTCTGTCGCATCATCAATAATCAACACGCCTTTTCCTGCGGCCAATCCATCAGCTTTTAAAACATAGGGTGGTGTTAACGAATCTATAAAAGCAGCGCCTTCTGAAATGTTATCTTTAGTAAAACTTTTGTATTTAGCAGTTGGCACGCCATGCTTAAACATGAATTGCTTACTAAAATCTTTACTACCTTCTAATTGAGCACCATCTTTTTTAGGCCCAATTACTGAAATTTCTTTTAGTATTTCATCTGCTAAAAAATAATCATGCACTCCTTTTACCAATGGGTCTTCGGGACCAACCAATACCATATCAATGCTCTTTTCCCACACTAAATTCTTTATCGCATCAAAATCTGTTGCAGATATGTTGACATTGGTGCCACATTGTGCTGTTCCAGCATTACCCGGAGCTATATACAAGTTTTCTAATTGTTTGCTTTGAGCTAATTTCCATGCAAAAGCATGTTCTCTGCCACCTGACCCTAAAATTAATACGTTCATAAGTTTGAATAAAGTGTAAAAATAAAAAATCCCATCTGAATAGATGGGATTGATTAAAAAGTTTTAAAAACTATTTTAATGTTTTTTCTTGCTAAAACTCTGATTACCTCTTACGCGAGTAGCAGAACGTCTTTTATTTTGTTGAGCTATGATTCCATCAGTAAAGCGTTTTCCTTTAGTACGATTTCTACTAAATAATTTTGACTGTTCTTTCTTTTGTTTAACACCAGGATTTGTTTTTCTATAAACCCATGGACCATTACTCTTTTTCCCTTTGAAAACACGAGCTATAAAGCTCTTTTTTTTACCACCTTTAGCAAAAGCATTAGCATTTCCCTTGCTTTTTGCTCCAAACAACTTACCGCCACCGCGTTGATTACGATGTTCTTTCTTTCTGCCGCCTTTAACCTGAGACATCATAGGTGTTACAACTCCTATAGTTAAAAGCAAAATTACGAGGGTAAAAAGTTTGTTCAGTTTCATTTGTACAAAAATATAAAAAAAAATGATAAAATTCATTGCTTTTTCTATTATTTGTTCAAGTATTACACAAGATTTTAACAATAAGACATTGATAACTAGATATTTCAAAAATCCTACAAAATTCAACCGTGATTTTACGGATTTTACGGATGGTGCAGATTAACACGGATTTTTTATTATGTTCTAATCTGCGAAAATCAGCTTAATTAGTGTCATCCGCGTTCCAATTAAAAAATCACAACCCAACCAACACTTTCAATGATTGTTTCCACGATAAACTTCGTGAACGACAGGCTACTATAAAAAAAATTAAAAAACTAGAGGCGATGTTTATTAAGCCAATATAAATAACACCTAAAAACACGCTAATAATTAAACCTAATGTATAAGCATTATCACTGCCTAAAGCAACAGCAAAGTTTCCTGATGAAATAGTCACATGTCTTATATCAAATGGAATTCCAATAAACTTTCCAATGTTACTTGCCATTCCTAAACAAAATCCTAAAAATATATTACCAATAATACCTCCACAATTTTTCTCTATAAAAGCTGCTAACTTTTGTCTTTTCTCTAAACTATATTTACGAATCAGTTTTGGATGTTTGATAATACGCTCAGCTATTTCTGAGTAAACAACTTTATTATCAAAATAACCAATTACGATTCCTGATAAAGACAAAAATAAGCCAGTAAGTGTGCGTAAATTAATGAAGCACTATAAACAGGATGATTAGAATACATCTGTACTTTTGATTCTGTATAATTAAATACCGAATGATGAAAGTAGTAATTAATAAACCACGCTGATAAAAAGCATAACGGTAAAACAGTAACCAAATTACCTATTGATGATACAAATTGACTTCGGATTACTTGTTTAACATCATCCAGGGCTTCTTGCCCGTATCAATACTATTAGCAATAAAAGCAGCTGTCATAGCTGGTTGCTTAGTAGCTAAGGTTAAATGAGCTAAATACATGAACACAAAACCAACCGCATAATTTAATCCAAATAAAAACCTTCTATAAATAATGGCGCATGTAAGTGGTGAATATAGTATTTTATATAAACTAAAAATACCAGCACTAAACCTCCCCCCATGGCAGATTTAAATAATTTCAGGTTTTCTTTTTTTGAAAAACCAATATAATGCTCCCCTTTTTCAGAAGTATGAGTAACAATACGATATGTTAATAAGTTGGTGGTTTCTTGTATAAACTTTCTAACTCTATTTTTAGTTTGCTCTGCGGTTACAAGTTGTGTAATTAATTGTGAAATGGTTAAGACTCTATTACTTTTTTGTTTGGTTATAAATAACTAGAGTTTCCCCATTAATTTAATGAAAGTTAAAAAATAATTGGAACTCATTAGGAGGTTTTGATTTTTTGTTGATAGGGGTATTATAAGATTTGAGTAGGTTGTAAATTCCATCTGCCATAGAGTAGCAAAAGAAAACGGGTATAGCAAAAAATCGTTTGGCAAGAACAAATATTTTCTCTTTCATTATTTTTAGCTTGATGTCCTTAGCTTTTTGTATGCCATACAGCATATCATAAATGAAGCTTTTACATGGCTTGGAAAGTTCTTTACTCAAGATTACCGAAAATTTTTTAACTTGTGCGCTGAATCTATTGCTCAGCAATGATTTTGAGTCCATTTTGTCTTAAAGTCTTTGTACGGATAAGACTTCTAAGTTAATATAACAATATTATCAGT
>JBEIPP010000124.1:0-9164 GCA_040376995.1 Flavobacteriales bacterium | reverse complement strand
AGCTGCTAACATCAGCTATTTGCTATGGCTTTTAGTTTTGGCAATTGAAAAAGAATTAGATAATTTTATTTAAACAAACCGCGAACGTGTTGAGCATTTCAAGCTATAAAAGCCACACCAAATAGCTTAACCGTTGGCAGCAAGCCCAGCGGGACAGATAAAATAACTGACAAGTGAAAAAAATATTAATTATTGGGACAATCTTCTTTGTTGGACTTGTAGCCACCTTTTACACTTTTGTAATTCGAGACCACAATAAATTGTATCAGACAGTAAAGACCGACTTTGCTGACAAATACCCGAACTATGAATTAATTGAATGTGGAATTGGAGAAGGCGACTTAGTTGCAGTGGACGTTCATGTGAGATTTAAAAGACCTGGGGACGACAAGATACAAGAAGAAGTTTGGCAATACTGGGACACGGACAGTGTTTGGATGCACCGTGACAAATACTTAGAGTTGACCGAGGACAATGAAAATTGAGTAATGCGGGCCAGCTGCCAACAATAGCTACATGTCATGCCGCAGAACAGCTTGCCAATTACACACAAACTACTAACTTCGTTACTTAACGTTGGAATCATAAGTGCTTCGCTAAGCGGCACGCCATGTAGCCCAGCGTTAGCAACAATGCCCTTCCGTGTAACCCGACAAATTCTCCACGACAATAAAATAACGTTTGACATCCCACCTATCAAGCTTCTACACGGGGACAACTTCACGTATCCTTAGACAACGGGGGCTTTAAAAGAAAACAAAAAGAACAGGGACTGGACTCGGCTGACTAACAACGACTCGTCTAACAATGCCCACCGCACGGCAACCTAAAAAGATTCTTGCCCACGCTTTTGGCACTTGCCATTGCCGCTCATGCCACCGCGACAACAAAGCAATGCCAAGAGCCAAACCCACGGCAAAAAACTTATAACGATTCTATTTATTACTTCTGAATAGTAGAAACATATTAATATATTTGACCTTTTACTTCAAAATCATCGTTTCATGAAAGGATACATTGGCGAATTTGAAGAGCTTGTTTTGCTAACGATTGCCAGTCTTGGCGAAGATGCTTATGGTGTTTCTATTCAAGAGAACATTGAAAAAATAAGCAATCGAAGTATTAGCATTGGAGCTTTGTATTCAACCATTACACGATTGGAGGAGAAAGGTTTAACAAAATCTTGGCTAGGAGAACCGACTCAGGAAAGAGGAGGCAGAAGAAAGCGTTACTTTGAGATTACGCATCAAGGCAAGCTAAGTCTCCATCATGTTAAAGACTTGAGAGATGCACTCTGGAAACTTTCTAAAGCAAATCTTTCCCTTGCCAAATGAAAGAGCAAAACATTAAGCCACCCAATTTTGTCGACCAACTTTTCGACTGGTATTGCGGCAACGCTCCTATCGAAGACCTTCGCGGGGACATGGAAGAATTGTTCTATACTAATCTTGGGAAGATGTCAGTCACGAGAGCGAAACTGAAATATTTACAACAAGCATTGTCACTCATTTTTTCCTGCGCCATAAAGAAACGAAAACAGAAATCTGCCTATCATCAGTATTCGAAACAATCAATCAATTTAAGTATGATTAAAAATTATTTAAAAATTGCTTTTCGGAATTTAATCGGCCATAAAGCATACACATTTATCAATGTTCTTGGATTAGCTATCGGGATGGCGAGTTGTATCATGCTTGCTTTATATATTCAGAGTGAACTTTCCTACGACAAAGGCTTTATCGATGCTGAAAGTATACACAAACTCATTCTAGAACGAAAGTATCCCGACCAAACCAAAATTCAGGCAGGAGTTCCGCATTCTTTTGCAAGTGTGTTGGTAAATGATTACCCAGAGGTAGAGCGAGCAACAACAATTTGTGGACCATTTGACGATATGATTATTTCTTACAAAGGTTCTGACAAAACGAATCTGAAATTTCTTGAGAATGATGTGTACGCTGCCGATAGTAGTTTTTTCAGAATATTTAGCTTCAAAATTCTGAAGGGAGACAGGAAGACCATGCTCCAGCATCCAAAAAGCATGGTACTCACGGAAAGTACAGCGAAGCGGCATTTTGGTGATGAAGATGCCTTCGGAAAGTTGATTACGATGTCAGGCGATGTTTTTACTGTTACCGGGATTTGTGAAGACCCACCTGCCAACACTCACTTTAAGTTCGGTTTAGTAATTTCAATCCATACCATCGAACGGTTCAATCTCGACAATTTTAATCGACCTGATTCTTACTGTTACTTAAAATTAAAAGAGGGTGCAAATCCATCAGCTCTTGAATCTAAGTTTCCAAAAATGGTGGACTCATATGCGGCTGCTGACTTTGAGCGGGTAAATAAAACTTCATGGGCGGATTACAAAAGGGCAGGAAATGGGTATGCTTACTTCTTACGTCCACTTACAAGTATTTACTTAGACCCAGCCAACATTGGTGGAATGAAACCTAGTGGTAACATTATTCTGGTAAGGATACTGGTCGGCATCGCAATTCTTATTTTCGCCATTGCTTGCATTAATTTCATAAATCTTGCCACAGCTCGCTCTAACGAACGAGCCAGAGAAGTTGGCGTAAGAAAAGTACTAGGTTCATTCAAGAGACAGTTGGTCTTTCAATTTTTGAGTGAGTCTTTCATCGTTAGTTTTATAGGAGTGGGATTAGCTGCTATACTTATTATTGTATCATTGCCGTATTTCAATCTTCTTACGGACAAAAATTTACAAATAGCTTTCAATTCGCAAACAGCCTTTGGACTCGCTGTTTTAATTATTGTGCTAAGTCTTTTAGCTGGACTCTATCCTTCTTTTGTATTGTCATCATTCAAGCCAGTTAATGTGCTAAAGGGCAATTTCACGGCAACTCCAAAGGGTAAATGGATAAGGAGTGGTTTGGTTATTTTTCAGTTTTGGATTTCAATCTCGTTGGTAATTTGCACGTTGATAATGCAGCAGCAAACAACGTTTCTTAGTCAAAAAGACTTGGGCTATGATAGGGAAGAATTGCTGGTAATTGAAGGGGACTTTCATATGAAACCTAGTTTCGCACGTAGTTTAGTGAGTGAAATTAATAAGATGCCGCAAGTACTGTCTTCTGCCGGAAGTTTATCCATGCCCGCCATGGATGGAATTTACCCTCAGCAATATCAGTCTGAAGATTCTCCGGAGATAAGGTCAATTCATACAATGTATATAGGAGACGAATTTGCGGAAACAATGGGCTTTAAGTTACTCGATGGGAATCTGTTTTCCTTTGCAACCAACGATTCACTTTCAGTAATCTTAAATGAATCTGCTGTAAAAACCTTTGGATTGTCAAACCCAATTGGCAAAAAGATAACTTTCATTGAGCAAACTTATGGTTCTGGAGAGCAAACTACTTTTACCATTATTGGTGTCATTAAAGATTTTCATTACAGAACGTTACATGAAGCAGTCAACCCATTGGTGATTCAGAGCAATGAAATCATATTCAGCCGGATGAGCTACATAGTAGCAAAGGTTAAATCAGGCGCTTATAAAGAAGCCATTTCGAAGATTGAATCAAAGTGGAAAGAATTGGCGCCTGACATGCCTTTTCGATTGAGAATGGTTGATGGGGTTTTAGAAGCTCATTACCAAAAAGAAAAACGAATGAGTAAAATCTTCACGCTATTTTCCAGTCTTAGCATCTTTGTTGCCTTAATTGGATTATTTGGTCTTTCTGCTTACACGGCCAGCTTACGCACCAAAGAAATGGGAATCCGCAAAGTATTTGGTGCTGGCATAGTAGATGTATTCTTTCTGCTCACCAGTGGATTTACAAGAACAGTATTGATTTCATTTCTATTAGCCGCTCCGATTTCATGGTACTTAATGGAATCATGGTGGCTCCGTGGCTTTGCCTTTAGAATCCAAATTAGTATTTGGACAATCGTAGGCGTGGGTATTGCCGCGCTTGCGCTTGCTTTAGTCACCGTTACGTATCAATCTGTTAAGGCAGCAATTACAAACCCCACACGCTCACTGCGAAATGAGTAGACATGGCTCGTTTGCAATTAGCCTAAAATCGCATTTATGAAATCTATTTTCTTTTTAATCCTACTTGCTTCAACAATTGTAACTTTTGGTCAAAAAAAGAAAATCTGTTTTTCTATTGATGATTTGCCCCTAGTCACCTATGGTATTTCGGATTCATCCTATCAGCAAAGCTTAACAAATAAGATTATTGCATCATTGAATAAGAATAAGATTCCTGCAATCGGTTTTGTAAACGAAATGAAATTGTATGATAAAAATAACACAGCAATCTCTTGGCAAATCAAATTACTAAATCAGTGGGTTGATAATGGTTTGGAACTGGGTAACCACACATACTCGCATCCAGACTATAACACTCTTTCATTTGAAGCGTTTAGTCGAGACATATTGAAAGGTGAATTGTTCACGCGAGAAATACTTAATCGAAAAGGTTTGACACTTACTTATTTCAGACACCCATTTTTACACATGGGGAATTCAAAAGAGAAAAATGACTCACTAAACAACTTTCTTTCCGACCATGACTACACAATAGCTCCCGTGACAATTGACAATGAAGATTACCTGTTTGCACTAGCATACAAAAGAGCGAAGGATAACGAGAATTTCGCTTTAATGAAGAAGATAGGGTCAGATTACATTGATTACATTGAAAGCAAACTAAAATATTTTGAAAGACAAGCTTATCTACTTTTTGGTCGGCAGATTAACCAAATTTTACTACTTCATGCCAACTTGCTTAATGGGGATTATATGGATTCGCTGGCAAAGATGTTCCTTAAAAACAATTACGAGTTCGTAACAATGGAAGAAGCACTTAAAGATAATGCATATCAAACAAGCATAACAGTATATGGCAAATGGGGTATATCTTGGATTGACAGATGGGCTCTTTCACAAGGAAAAAAAGGGGATTTTTTCAAAGGCGAACCTGCTACACCGGATTATATCAAGAAATTAAGTGATTGATTTCTTCCTCAGCCTCTTTTGCCGACCCAGCGGCACACATGGCAAACCCGCACAATCCAGCCCACAAAACCAAAGCTTTGCCAAGAGTGCCGCAGCACCGTGCCAATACTGGACAGATCGGTAATTGTAAAATGAAAGATTCTCCAAGGTTGCTCCCGCGCTCGTTCAGTTTCACAACCAAGTTTCGGGGACAAATAACAAATGAACAGCAAACGGACAACCATGTACTGTGACAATCAATTCAATTGCGCGACACCTTGACGACACACTAACGACTGACTTAAAAGCTGAGGGAAGAAGGGCACATGTTGCTAACAAAATGCTTCTGCAATAGCGCGTTGACGTGTAAGTTATAAGTGTTATCTTCGTTCCACGTTTGGTGTCGGGGACAGGACGCGGCTTCGGAAGCGCGCTACTGCAGAAGCACAAACGTTGTAGCTCATGCGCTAAGGAAGACCCAATAACAAAACAGACTGACGGACAATAAATGAGTAATACTAAATCAATCACACAGACAATTATTGTAGCAACTGCGTGTATTGCATTTATCGTGCTGACAGCTTTTTATCACCACATCGACAAACATTTAACGGGAGTTGTTTTCATCGTGCTGACACTCCTAATCCCAATTACATTTATTGCAATGTTTGTCTATGCAATCAAAGGACTAATTGACATTAGACGAAACAGACAAAATCTAACTTTAATTTTCTGTATGCCGACAATTATTGCAGTTGGGGGACTCATTTATATATTTTTTAGCCCATGGCAATTTGACTCGGAGAGTTTAGAAAGCAAAGTTGAAATCAGAGCTTGTTACGAGGGGACACAAAATCAATCCTATATAAAATTCCGAGAAGACAAGACATTTGAAATAAACTCAACAGGAGTATTCTTCGCAAACGACTGGTACACCGGACAGTGGACTAAATCCTCCGATACTCTTTTTATGAAGTTTGACAATGGAAACCCTGGATTCATTAGTGACACCTTGATTATTTACAACGACTATTTAGTTTCCCCTAACAAAATAGAATTGGTCGACTCCACAAAGGACTACAGGAGATTTTATTATTTGGGATATTGCAAGGGACTAAATTGAAATATCGGACTCGTTTCCCGTCCAAATAAATTAACGGTGGACGCGCACGAGCTACAACAAAATGCTTCTGCAATAGCGCGTTGACGTGTAAGCTATAAGTGTTATCTTCGTTCCACGTTTGGTGTTGGGGGACAGGGCGCGGCTTCGAAAGCGCGCTACTGCAGAAGCACAAACGTTGGCGGCAAGCCATTTGATAATTTAGTTAAAAATCAAATAATGAATTTGAGATTCTTTTTATTTGAGAGTAATGTTTCAACAAATTTGCCTTTTGATATATTTTTAAAATACATGCAAAGAAAGATAAATGATGGGGTAAGATTCAAGCGAGGATATTTAGATAAAGAAGAGATTGATGTTTATTACATTAATGATTACGCATATGGCGGTTATAAAGAAAAGTTAGGTCTTGATACTATTCCAACAATGAATGTTTATACAAACAAATCGATGATTATTAATGGTGAATTAATAATCAATTTTCGATTGGCAAAATATGTTTTGATACTTTATCTATTAATTATCTGTTTGCTAATATTTATATATTTTTACTTTATTCCAGTAAGGAATTATTTATTAATTCCAATTGGTATATTATTAATTTATTTATTGGCTTTAAATAATTTCTCCAATCAGCTATTTTATTTTAAGCATGAGATAAAATTAATTGAAAAGGAATATAAATCTGAAAAAGAAAAGAAATGTTAAACTAAATGGCCAGCCGCCAACAACATGTATGCGCTATGGCTTTGAAAATATTTATAACTTTATAAGATAATAAATCCACAGCGCATACACAGACCGTTGGTGGCAATGTGGCCGGACAAAAAAGTAACGACTGACTAAAATTGATTCATGAGATTAGTTATCCTATTGACCCTAATAAATTTTAGTGTTTTCGGACAACGGACATTTTCGATTGACAAATCCCAAACAGACTCAATTCAAGTTAAGGACTACAAAATATATTCAGTTTCTGAAAACATTGACATAAACTTTATTGGTCGACAAATTCCAAAATCGAAAAGATTTAAACCGACAAAAGAAGAATCAATTACAGCGGACAATCTGTTTAGAGAACAATATGTTAAAGCTTGTGTTGACCAATATTACAAGCAATTTCATAACCCTGACTCGTATGACGACCCAAACGAAATTGAAAGAGCAAAAATAACTTACGAGAGCAGTTACAAGAGAATTGAATCCAACGCAAAAAAAGATTTGAAAAAGAAGATATTGAATTATGACAGGTACTTCTTTGGATATATAAACTTGGACAATGAAAAACTCATTTTAATGAGATTTGACCCACACAAAATTAAATACTACTCGTTACCTGGGACAGGTGAATCTCACATTGACGTTTTGACAATCTATGTACTAAACTTGGACAAGAAAGAACTAAGCATGAGTGGTTGGGCGGACTTTAAAGAAGATTAGTCAATGGCCACACAGCCACCAACAAAATGCTTCTGCAATAGCGCGGTGACGTGTAAGCTATAAGTGTTATCTTCGTTCAACGTTTGGTTTCAGGGACAGGACGCGGCTTCGGAAGCGCGCTACTGCAGAAGCACAGCCGTTGCCAGCCATAGGGTTGAGACGATTGAGGTTATACAAACTGACAGACTAATTTGACATTAAGATAAATTGCAACGGGTGACACTATTTCGTACTATTTCATTTGGACTCTTAATCTTACTGAGTACATCTTGTAGTTCCATTTTAAGGAGAACATTAGGTAACTACTTCTACAAAAGGGACTACCTTCCTACTCCTCTACCAAAAGACAACAAATTTTACTCCGAGATTCCTTACGAGCTTCAAGACGGATGGACAATAATAAAAGTTAAACTCAATAATAACCCCAAAGAGTTTAGATTCATATTTGACACCGGAGCAAGGAGCTGTATAAGTGACAGCATAGCAAAGGAGCTGCGAATATATCCCATAAGATATGCAAAATCATGGGACATCAATGGTTCGGTAGTGGACGCAGGACTTTACCGAATAAACATTGCAATCGGCCAATTTAGATTAGAAAATGTAGGAGTTCTTTCGAAAGGTAATTTTGAAAATCTCACAAAGAATTGCTACCAAATAGACGGAATAATTGGGGTTAATATTTTAAATCAAGCTATTTTTCATTTCGACTCAGAGAAAAACGTACTGCACATTACAAATTCTATTGATTGTATACCCGAGTCTAAGCGTCAAAAACCGTTAAAACTAATAAACCACAATTGGAATGGTGAATCCTTTGTAAAAGTCAAAGTAAATAAACAGAAGGGTAAACTTCTATTTGATACTGGTTCAGCGAATCTCCTTTTCATTGAACAGAAAAAAACAAATCGACAGGTTCCTGTTAAACAGAGAATTGGGTATATAGGAGGACTGCATTCTTTTAAGCTAGATACCATTTCGTTTTATAAGATTCAAAACATAAGATTAGGTAAGGAAAACACAAAAATATTTGATGAGAGTGTTGTCATATCCCATAGTAATGCTGAGAACAACTTGGGCAATGGAATTCTAAAAAAGTATCTTGTGACTCTGGACAGAAACAAGAAAAAGTTATATCTATCACCGAAGAAAGTTGAAATGGAAAAACTAGAAATTTCAAACGTGCAATTCGACTATAAATTGGGAAAAATATTCGTGTCCTCTTTAACAGTTGATTGTGAATTGCAAAAGATGGGACTAAGCCTTGGGGATACTATAACCGTTGTAAACGACATAAAAACCGACTCATTTAAGGACTACTGCAATTTTAAATCCTTTAGAGACTCAGTAATCTTAAACATAAGGAACAAAGAAATAGTCCTGACGACAAAGCATGGGACTTTTGAGAAGAAATATGTTGTGACCAGTAGTTTATTTTACGACTAACAAGGCATTTGTTAGACCGAAAAGACCACGAATGAAATTAAGAGAAGACCCAACGGCTGGCAACAAAATGTTTGCGCAATGGTGCATTGACGTGTAGCCCAAAGTTTATATCTTCGTTCCACGTTTTTGTGTCGGGGACAGGACGCGGCTTCGAAATCGCACCACTGCGCAAACACAAACGTT
>JBEIPP010000066.1:0-15798 GCA_040376995.1 Flavobacteriales bacterium | reverse complement strand
GTAATAATCAAAAATATCTTTTCCTAAACGAGTTAATTCTTCTTTGGTTTCTTTTCCATTTAAAATGGCTACCGAACTTCTGTTTTTACGAATAATATTCGGGTATTTGCCAAAGTAGTATTCAAAGTGCTTAGCAGTATTATCACTTCCGGTGGCAATTACAGAGTCGAAATTTATAAGTTTACCTTCAGAGAAATTAATTTTAGGGGCAAAGTCCTGTTGGTAATAAATTAACATGCCTGCTAAAAAAGGAATAAAGGCAGGATCGTCGCTAGATACCTTTATTAATATATTGTGTCCACTTAATAATACACATAACATATCATGAAACCCAACAGCTGGAATATTTCCGGCCATAATAACAGCTACAGTTTTAGGTTCTTGCGGTTCTGTAATATTTTTAGAAAATTCGGTAATACTTTTCTCTTCTAACATAAGTGCTAAGCCTTTTAGTGCTTGAGCAACGCTTTCGGGGGTAAACCAGCCATTATATGAAAAGGCGATAGATGTTAATTTTAGTAAATCATTATGAAAACGTTCTTCTTTTGAAAGCCATTGATTTGAAAAATGTCGATTTATAAACAGTCCTAATTGAACAAAACCTTGTTCTCGTTGTTTTAAGGTCATAAAAATTTATCTTATATTTGCAGTCTCTAAATTAAGAACACAAAACTAACGAAAAAATGGCTATTAAAATTACAGACGAATGCATTAATTGTGGAGCTTGTGAACCAGAGTGTCCAAATAATGCTATATATGAAGGTGGTGCTGAATGGCGCTTCTCAGATGGAACAAAAGTAAAAGGAGAGTTTACCGGAAAAAACACTGGAATAACGGCAGATGCTAATGCTCCTCAAACTCCTTACAGTATGGATGTTTATTACATTGCTACTGATAAATGCACTGAGTGTGCTGGTTTTCATGATGAGCCTCAATGTGCAGCTGTTTGCCCAGTTGATTGCTGTATAAAAGACGATGATCACGTGGAATCAGAAGATGTGCTTTTAGCAAAAAAAGACAGCATGCATTTATAAAACAAGTTTAAATAAAACAAAAGCCATTCATTATTGGATGGCTTTTTTAAGTTTAATGCTTTTATAAAATTATTTACCTGAATTTAAAAATACGTAGCTAATAATATTAGCACCCATTTTTAAAGCTTTTTCTCTAGCTTCTTGGCTATCTTTATGGATATCGTAACTTTCCCATCCATCTCCTAGGTCACATTCAAAATCATAAAAGCACACTAAACGTCCTTTATAAATTAAACCAAAACCTTGTGGGGCTTTACGATCATGTTCATGAATCTTAGGTAATCCTTTGTCAAAATTATAGATTTGATGATAAATAGGGTGAGAGTAAGGAAGTTCAACTAATTCTAATTCAGGAAATACTTTTTTTAGTTCACTTCTAATAAATTTATCCATTCCGTAATTATCCGACACATGAAGAAAACCTCCACCTGCTAGGTACTTTCTTAGGTTTTCAGCTTCTTGATTAGAAAATAAAACATTTCCATGACCTGTCATGTGAATAAATGGGTAATTGAAAATATCAATACTTCCAACTTCTACAATGGCTTGTTCTGGATTGATGTTAGTTTTAATAGTTGTATTACAATATTTAATCAAATTTGGAACAGATGTTTCTAAGTTGGCATACCAATCTCCACCTCCGCTATATTTTAATATTCCTATTTGATAAGATTGAGCAATAACAGAAGGCGTTTTTGCATAAAAGAAAATGATTAAGATGTAAATAATCCTATACATTATTGCTTGGCGAGTTTATAGTTTTTCTTTTCTTCTGCAATAGGTAATCCTAAATCAGATACAGTTAACTTGTCTTTAAATTCGATATAACCATCAGATGTTACAGTAATATTATATGTTCCAGCAGGTAACGCCATTACAAATTTTCCATTTTTAGAGTTTGGAATAAAGTTAAACTCTTCATTACTATTTGTATTTACTGCTAAAATATTTGCAACATATTCCTTTGGTATATTTAATGAATCTCCTAACATAACATTTCCTAAATACAAAGTAAGCTTTTGATTGATGTCGTTAAATTTTATTCTATAAATATCTAAATCTCCTTGTCCTCCTGGCCTACATGCACTGATATACCCAACTCTATTATCAGGAGTTAAACTAATACTTCTGTCTTCATCTGTTGTGTTAACTGGATACCCTAGGTTTTCTGCTTTTGTCCAAGTATTTTCTTCTGGATTCCAAACACTTTTAAATAAATCAAAACCACCCATGGTATTGTGTCCCTCTGATGAAAAATAAAGAGTTACTCCATCTGTTGATAAATAGGGAAAGTCTTCATGGTACTCTGTATTTATTTCTGCACCCATTTTAAATGGTTCGCTCCAGTTTCCGTTTGGTAGTTTTCTACAGATATAAATATCTGTTTGGGCGTTTTTGTCTTCGCCTCTAACAAAAAACAATGTATTGCCATCGGCACTAATAGAAGCAGAGTATTCTATTTTTTTATTAATATGTTCAGGAAAGGGTAGGTATTTTGACCAAGTTCCATTTTTTTTAGATGATAAATAGATATCTCCATATTTATCAATATGATCAACATAAATAAGCATTTCGGAACCATTAGCTTTAAGGCCAACAACTTGTTCATCTAATGAGGAGTTGATTTTAGGACCAGGGTTTTCTGCTTTAATCCAATTTCCAGCTTCTACTTTTGATGTATAAATGTCAGAAGCGTAATATCCATCTTCTTCAACTTTTCCTGCCGTTTGTCCTTTACGTCGAGTAGTGAATGCTAAAAAACTTTCGTCTTGAGTAATCCAAGGATAATAATCGGCAAATTCAGAATTAATTTCTTTTCCTAAATTAGTGAAAGAAACATTAACAGGATTAAGCATTAATGTTTTGGCGTTATTACAAATCTCAAGTTCTCTATCTGCTGTTTTTTTCTTTTTAGCTGCGAGTTCTTTGTATTTTTCAAACGCTTTAATGGCATCGTCTATTTTATTTGATAATCTATAAGCCTCACCTAATCTTAACCACACATTTGGATCTACTTTTGGGTCTTTAGAACAAAACTCTAAATACTTAATAGCTTCAGATTTATTAATATGAGTTTTTAAATAGCATTCGGCAATTTTGTATTGAATTGTAGCATTGTTTTTGTCTGTTTTTAATAACTCTTTGTAGATAGGAAGAGCCATTAAAAAATTATGATGATTATAGTGCTCATCAGCATCTGCAATTTCGTAGTTAGATTTGCCAGGTTGAGCAACCGCTAACGAAAACGAAAAACAACTTATAGCAAGAAAATACTTTAACATAATTGGCTACAATTTAGATAATATTTTCAATAACCGTACCTATTTTTTCTGAGAAAGTTTAAACAGGAGTTCTTTTTCTGCTTTACTAAGACTTTCATAACCATTTTTTGAAATTTTATCTAATAAAGTATCTATGGTTTGTTGGTTGCTATGGCTTTGCTCATGGGCTTTTGAGTTTTTGTTGGAGTGTACCACTTTAAGGTTTGTTTTTTTTGATCTCTTAAAGAATGTTAACTCGGATATATCTTTTCCGTTTTTAAGCATGTAACCAAAAAATAAACCAAAAAATGCTCCTCCAAAGTGAGATATTTTTCCGCCAGTATTTATATTAAAATCAATAATCGTTGAAACTGCAAAAATTAATAACGCATAATATTTATACTTCATTTCTATGATGCCAAATAAACTAACAGGCAAATTAGGGATATATAAAGCTAAGCTAGTAACAATTCCTAAAACAGCCGCAGACGCTCCAAATAAAATAGAATATTCAAATGTGCCAGGGAAAATGGCAGAAAGAATCAATAGAATGATGCCGCCCATTAAACCACTCATAACGTAAACATATACTAGTTTTTTTTCGGATAAAAAGCTTAAAAAAGTTTGTGCCGAAAAATACAGAAGTAGCAAGTTATAAAAAACATGACCTAAATCTTTATGAGAAAACATGTAAGTAAACAAGGTCCAAAATTTAAATACAAACTCATTCAAGTTTAATGGCAAAGCCAAGTTTAGAGTAATAAAATTGGATTGAAAGATACCAGAACTAATATTAATGATAAAGAAAATAGAAATGTTTACGATTAATAAAACGGTAAGCTTACTGTGCCTTTGAAGTTCATTTTTTATGTTTTGTATAAAGGACATAAAGATTTAAAAGAAAAAATTTTTATTACGTTTCCAAATTAACATGATTATTACGCCAACTAATAGGCCACCAAGATGAGCAAAATGAGCGACATTATCATGCGCGAAAAAACCATTGTATAATTCAAATAAGGCGTATCCTATGACCAAAAATTTTGCCTTTACAGGAATAACAAAATATAATTGTAATTCAGTATTTGGGAACATCATGGCAAAAGCCACCAATAAACCAAACACAGAGCCAGACGCTCCTAATAAAATAGTATATTCATTATGAAAAGCACTAATAGCTAATTGTAAAGCAGCAGCACCTAAACCACACAATAAATAGAAATTTAAAAAACGTTTTGAACCCCAAATGTTTTCTAATATAGAACCAAACATGTAAACCGCTAACATATTTAAAAAAATATGAGAAAGGTCGGCATGCATAAACATGTAGGTAATAAATTGGTGAGGTTTAAAATATTCAGTTCCAATTGGAAATAAATCCAGATAACGATCCAAATCAATCTTACCCGCCATGAAAAATTTGGCAGCAAATAATACGACATTAATGATTAAAATATTTTTAACCACCATTGGTAACTGCTGAAACTGTCTTGGTTTAAATTCTTGAAAACTCATAATTTATTATTACTTCTTAAAAAAAGCATCCAGTTCTAATCTACTCATTTCCATAATCACAGGCTTTCCATTTGGACTATACATTGGGTTTTCGCAATTAAATAAATGTTCGAGCATTAATGCTATTTCTTGATCATCTAATGTTTTGCCATATTTAATACCCGCACTTTTAGCCATACTCTTACACATGTTTTCAAATGGGTCAATCTTCAGGTCAAAGGTATTTAATTTATAAGTTTCTAAGATACCTTCTATCATCTCTTGAGTGTTAAATTCTCCTAATTCTGCTGGAGTTCCTTGAACTACAACCGTGTTTTTACCAAAAGGTTCAATTTCAAAACCTAATAATTTAAAATGAGGCATTAAACTTTCTAATAACACATAATCGTTTGGCGTTAACTCAATGGTAACTGGAAACAATACTTGTTGCGACGATGAAGCCGCATTCTTATCTTTTGTAGCTATATAATGTTCGTACAAAATACGTTCGTGAGCACGTTGTTGGTCTATTACCAATAAGCCGTTTTCATGAGCTGAGATAATATATTTATTATATAACTGAAATCCTTTAGTTGAAAAAATATCATGCTCTATCTGTGTTTGCTCGGCTTTTTTTTCTAACTGCAAGTTTTCGTTTTCTCCCTTATAATCAGTATTGGCATAATTCTGATATAAACTTTCCCAGTCCCGATAGCTATCGGGATGTTTATTATGTTTTTGTTGCTCACTCTCAAAAGGTTGTTTATAATAAGAGCTACCACCTGATGATGATTTAGAAGTACTAGTTGAAAACGGATTATAGTCTGGATTAACAGTTACTGTGGGTGCTGATACAGATTTTGTGTAATCAATATCAAAACTCATTTCACTATTAAAATCAAGGCTAGGGGCAAGGTTAGCTTTTCCTAAGGCTCGTTTTACAGCGCTATGTAATAAGGCATATATTATTTTTTCATCCTGAAATTTGATTTCGGTTTTGGTTGGATGAATATTGATGTCAATAAATTCGGGATTTACTTCTAAAAATAAATAGTAAGCAGGATGCGCATCGTTAGCAATTAATTCTCTGTAAGCTTCGGCAATAGAATGATGTAAATACGGGCTTTTAATAAAACGGTCGTTTACAAAAAAGTATTGATCTCCTCTTCTTTTTTTAGCATTTTCAGGTTTACCAACGTATCCTGATATTTTAACCACATCCGTATCTTCGTTTATCTGAACGAGTTTGCCTTGTAAGTTTTTGCTAAATAATCCAGAGATGCGTTCAATTAAAGTAGCAGGTGGTAAATTATAAATTTCATTTCCATTACTATATAATTGAAAATGAATGTTGGCATGAGGCAAACAAACACGTTCAAATTCATCAATAATGTGTTTTAATTCAACACTATCGTCTTTTAAAAAATTGCGACGAGCAGGAATATTAAAAAATAAATTTTTAACGCTAAATGAAGAACCTGTTGGTGCCTGGCACTCTTCTTGACGGATGAATTTATTGCCTTCAATTTCAATTAATTGCCCAACAATATCTTCCTCACGTTTGGTTTTTAACTCAACTTGAGCCACAGCTGCAATACTTGCTAGAGCTTCACCTCTAAATCCTTTGGTATGTAATTGAAATAAGTCTTCTGCTTTTTTAATTTTAGAGGTTGCATGACGTTCAAATGCCATACGTGCATCTACAGGGTTCATTCCTACGCCATTATCAATCACCTGAACAAGGGTTTTACCAGCATCTTTTACAATTAATTTAATAAAAGTAGCCTTGGCATCAATGGCATTTTCTAACAATTCTTTTACAATAGAGGCGGGGCGTTGAACAACCTCGCCAGCAGCTATTTGATTAGCTACACTGTCAGGTAAAAGGGTGATTACATTTTGCATGGCGCAAAGGTAATTTTTTACTTGATTTTCCCTAAAAAAGAGAAACTTTTTAAAAATGATGCGTTTTTTTAATATTTAAAATTTCAACTTATCTATTTTTTTTATATATTGCCGGAAAAATAAACAGGTTATGTCGACAAAAACTAAGGCTTCGTCAAAAAACAAAAAAGCAACTTCTAAAAAAGTGGTAAAAACAGTTGCTAAGAAAAAGGTAATTAAAACAGCTGCTAAGGCTAAGTCAGTAAAAAAGTCGACTGTTAAACCTAAAGCAGTTGCTAAAAAAACTATTAAGAAAGTAGTTGGTAAAAAGGTTGCTCCTAAAAAAATAGTTAATAAGGTGGTTGCTAAAAAAGCTATCATTAAAAAGGTTGCGCCAAAAAAAGTCGCTAAACCAGTTAAAAAGGTTGTTGTTAAAGCTTCTAAGCCAGTAAAAAAAGTGGCCCCAAAAAAAGTGGCTAAACCAGTTAAGGTTGTTTCTTCTAAATCAGTTAAAATTGAAAAACCAGTTGTAGTAAAAACTCCAGTGGTTAAGCCTGAAAAACTGGTTAATATTAAAAAGGAAAAACCAGCTCCTGTTAAAAAACAAATTGTTGCTCCAACTACTTTTAGAAATGTAGATTCTAATATAGCTTCAACAAAAGCAGTTAAAGAACCAGCTGGTAAGTTTGAAATGGAGTTTGTTATTAGAGCATCAGAAGATATGGTATTTGAATTTGTAAGTACCGAAAGTGGATTATCAGAGTGGTTTTGTGACGATGTAAATATTAGAGATGGTGTTTTTACTTTTGATTGGGATGGTCAAGTTCAGCAAGCTAAATTGGTAAAAGAAGTTCCTCCTCAATTAATCAGATACCAATGGTTAGATAAAAATGATGGTAGTTATTTCGAATTTAGAATACAAAAAGATGAGTTAACAAATGACATATCATTAATAATTACTGACTTTGCATCGGATAAAGCAGATGAAGTATCTGCTAGATTGTTATGGCATAGCCAAGTTGATAAATTACTTCACGTGTTAGGATCATTCTTTTAATAATTAAAAACATAGTTTCGCTCAAATTAACAATTTGATTTTGTAAAAAAATCTTAAATTCGAGTATTATTAACCCAAAAACGTAATTACCATCGCATAGACTTCTACTTAAATTTTTATTGAATCAATAATTTAATTGTAGTCCTATGTCTATGAAACTTCTTTCTGATAATGAGCTTGTTAAGCTCTATATGAATGGTAATGAAGAATCCCTTTCAGTTCTTGTTAAGCGTCATAAGCGCCGAATTTTTTCGTACATCTATTTAATTACTCGTAATAAAGCATTAACCGAAGATGTGTTTCAAGAAACATTTTTTAAAGTTATTCAAACCTTAAAAAAGCAGCAGTATAATGAAGAAGGTAAATTTTTACCTTGGATTTTACGTATTGCAAAAAACTTAATCATCGATCATTTTAGAAAAGTAAAGAAAATGCCTACTATTTCGACTATATACAATGATGAGGGGGAGGAAACAAGTATTTTTGATATTATTCCAGAAGAAAGTAATACTTCTAAGAACACAGAAGAAACTCAACATTTTAAAGAAACCATTCGTTCTATTGTAAATGATTTACCTCAGGATCAAAAAGAAGTAGTAATTATGAGAACCTATTACGATATGAGTTTTAAAGAAATTTCTGAAATGACTAATGTTTCAATAAATACATCTTTAGGCAGAATGCGCTACGCATTAATTAATCTAAAGAAAATGTTAGAAGAGAAAAAAGTCGAAATATATATTTAATACTGTGGTTTGTTTGTTTAATATAGTTTGATTTTTGCATAAAAAAACCTCCAATTTAATAGGAGGTTTTTTTAATTTATTTTAATAAAGCTAATTGTAACACTTCGGTCATTTGATTAACGTATTTAAATGTTAATCCTTTTAAATAATCAGCTTTAATATCATCTACATCTTTTTTATTATCAGCACATAAAATAATTTCTTTAATACCTGCGCGTTTAGCTGCTAATATTTTTTCTTTAATACCACCAACAGGTAATACTTTTCCTCTTAATGTAATCTCACCGGTCATGGCTAAATTCTTTTTCACTTTGCGTTTAGTTAAAGCAGAAGTTAAAGATGTTAGCATGGCAATACCAGCACTTGGCCCATCTTTAGGAGTAGCTCCTTCGGGTACATGAATGTGAATATTATAATTTTCAAATATTTCTGAATCGATATGCAACTCTTCGTTATGAGCTTTAATAAATTCCAACGCTAATGTAGCACTTTCTTTCATCACATCTCCTAAATTACCTGTTAAGGCTAGTTTTGCACCTTTACCTTTTGATAAAGAGGTTTCGATAAATAAAATATCTCCACCAACTTGAGTCCATGCTAAACCAGTTACCACACCTGGAACATCATTACCTTGGTATTTAGCTTTTTCGTGAGAAGGACCTAATATTTTAGCAATACTTTCTTCGCTAATTTTCGGTAAAGTTTCTTCTTTAACAACATGTACAGCAACATAACGTGCAATTTTAGATATACGTTTTTCTAAATTACGCACACCACTTTCGGCAGTGTAGTTTTCAATCACAAATTCTAATTGCTTATCCGTTAATTTTAATTGAGATTTTTTTAAACCATTTTCTTCGATTTGTTTTGGTAACAAATGTTGTTTTGCAATTTCAATTTTTTCTTCAACGGTATAACCGCTTACATCAATAATTTCCATACGGTCGCGTAAAGCAGGCTGTATAGTTGCTAAATTATTACAAGTAGCGATAAATAATATTTTACTTAAATCGTAATCGTTTTCTAAAAAGTTATCGTAAAATGTCGAGTTTTGTTCAGGGTCTAAAACCTCTAATAAAGCAGAAGATGGGTCGCCGTGATAATCGCTCCCAACCTTATCAATCTCATCTAAAATAAAAACAGGATTAGACGATTGTACTTTTTTTAGGTTTTGTAAAATACGCCCTGGCATAGCACCAATGTATGTTTTACGGTGTCCACGAATTTCGCTTTCATCTTTTAAACCACCTAAGCTCATACGAATATATTTACGTCCTAAGGCTTTAGCAATACTTTTTCCTAAAGATGTCTTGCCAACACCTGGAGGCCCATATAAACATAAAATAGGAGCTTTTAAATCGCCTTTTAGTTTTAATACGGCTAAGTGTTCTAAAATACGTTCTTTTACTTTTTCTAAACCAAAGTGATCTTCATTTAAAGTAGCTTCTGCATGTTTTAAATCAAAATTATCTTGCGTGTATTCACCCCAAGGTAAATCTAATAACAACTCTAAATAATTAGTTTGTACACCAAATTCGGGTGAATTAGGATTCATGCGCGCTAATTTACCTAATTGTTTTTCAAAAGTATCAGCAATATCTTTAGTCCATTTTTTTGTTTTAGCACGTTCTCTAAGTTCTTCAATATCTTGTTCGTGACTTTTTTCACCTAACTCTTCCTGTATGGTTTTTATTTGTTGGTGTAAAAAATAATCACGTTGTTGTTTATCAATATCAACTTTTACTTTATTCTGTATTTGATTTTTTAGTTCCAGCATTTGTAAGTCTTTACTTAAATGAGCTAAAACCATAGTGGCTCTGTCTTTTAAGCTAGGAACTTCCAACATTCGTTGTTTTTCAGAAGCACTTGCATTCATGTTGGATGAAATAAAATTCACCATAAAGTTTTGACTTTCAATATTATTTAAAGCAAAACCAGCTTCTGTAGGAATGTGTTGTGACTTTTGAATGATTTGTAAAGCCGTATCTTTTAAACTAGATACAATAGCTTGAAATTCTTCATCATTTTTTTCGGGGCGAGTTTCTTCAAAACGCTGAGTTTTAGCTATATAATAGGGCTCACTTTGTGTAAATTCTTTAATTCTGAAACGTTTTTTACCTTGAATAATAACAGTTGTATTACCATCAGGCATGCGTAACATCTTAATAATCTGAGCTACAGTTCCAACGGCATGTAAATCTTCGGGTTGAGGATCTTCAATACCATCGTTTTTTTGAGTCACCACCCCAATGGTTTTATCGCCTTTGTAGGCGTCTTTTATCAGATTAATAGATTTATCTCTACCAACAGTAATTGGAATAACTACGCCTGGGAATAAAACTGTATTACGTAACGGTAAAATTGACAGTATATCGGGGATGTTTTCAGCATGCATATTGTCCTCATCTTCTGCCGAAAGCAAGGGAATGAAATCGCTATCCTCGTCAATCATAGGTTCAAAGGGCATTTTATCAGAATCGCTAAAAAAGTTCATACAAAAGAGTGTTTAAGTGCCATACAATATACGATTATTATGCCATGGATATTTTAAGACTTTGTGGCAGAAAAAATATGGAATAATTAAATTACAGGCTTTTTTTACACATTTACATTGTCAGTTCAAACGTATTGAGAACAGTTGTAGCATCTAACTATTATCTCTATGACATTTTAGTTTTACCCTAGTAATTCCACAAGTCATGTTCCCAAGCAAAGATGTTCATCTTTATTTTATCTGCTTCTACTAACGCATCAATACCTTTTTGATATTGGTCAATATATCGGTCTTGTATGTTAGATTCTTTTACAATGGTACTTGTAAATTGTCGTTTCCAAAAAATATCATCTAAGCTTCTTCGTTCAGCATCATTCTTGAAATTATACACATCATTACGGGCAAAGTAAGGACGGCATGAAGGAAAATATACCCAATACAATTCTCTGTAATAATCTCGTACTTCGTTATATTCTATGGCTGCTAAGCCAACAATACGAACTTCTAAACTTGATTTTTGTCTATCAAAATACCAATCTTCTTTTACTCTAAATTTTAAAATACGAGCATAAATACTAGTTGAATCAACAGTAGGAATCATTGTTGGCGGTAGTTCTTCTCCTAATTCATTGTAAATAATTTGAGGCAATGTATCTCTTTTAATGAGTTTGTTTTTTATTTCAGTATCATTATATGGAATTAAAAAGTCTTCATCTTTAAAAGCGATGATATTACCAATTAAAATTTGTCGAGTGATGGTTTGAAATAGAGAAGTTCTGCAAGCATTATATTCGAGTGGATAATATAATGGTTGGTTTTGTTTTTCGCGCATATCAATATCACGCCAAACTCTTTTCTCCCAAGCAACATCTCCTTCGCGTAAACTGGTGTAATTGATAGGTCGTCTGTTACCAATATTTTCTTTATCATATACGCCACAAGGATTTGCACCGGTTGGCGGCCCTGGCTCAAATATGGTCTGTGAAAAAATACGTGTGTTTAATGTTATAAAAAGAATAGCATAGAGTAGGGTGGTGTAAGTTTTCATGATTCATGAGTTTAGTGGTTTAATACTATAACTAATGAATGTTTGAAAAGATACGAGTCTTAATATTGAGATTGTGAATATAAAAAAGTTTGACATTTGCCAAACTTTTTTGAAATAGAATGAAGTTATATCTTAACTCTTCGCTCTGAAATAAAATGATAATGGAACACCAGTAAAATTAAATGACTCTCGGAATTTATTTTCTAAGAAACGTTTGTAAGCATCTGTTAAATATTGAGGTGAATTACAGAAAAATACAAAAGCGCAAGTATCTTTAATTTGAGTAACGTATTTAATTTTTACTATTTTTCCTTTCACCGCTGGTGGTGGGAAGTTTTCAATTAAAGGTAAGAAGTACTCGTTTAATTTACTAGTAGGGATTTTAGTTGTTCTGTTTTGATACACTTCCATTGCTACATCAATCACTTTCATGATACGTTGTTTTTCGGTAACAGAAGTGAAAATAATTGGAACATCTTTAAAAGGCATCATGCTAATTCTGATTTGCTCTTCAAAGTGTTTAGTTGTCATGGTATTTTTGTCTTCCACTAAATCCCATTTATTAACAACGATTACAATTCCTTTATGGTTTTTTACAATTAAGTGAATGATATTTAAATCTTGAGATTCGATACCCTGAGTGGCATCTAACATCAATACGCAAACATCCGAATTTTCAATAGCGTTGATGGTTCGCATCACACTATAAAACTCAATGTCTTCATGCACTTTTGCTTTCTTACGCATACCAGCCGTATCAATCAATAAGAAATCGTGCCCGAATTTATTATAGCGTGTATGAATGGTATCTCTGGTTGTTCCAGCAACGGCAGTCACAATATTTCTTTCTTCACCTAATAAGGCATTAGTTAAAGAAGATTTACCAACGTTAGGACGGCCAACAATAGCAATTTTAGGTAAATGACTTCCTTCAATAGCACCAGAATCTTCAGGAAAAGTTTTAATTAATGCATCTAATAAATCACCAGTTCCCATTCCACTATTGGAAGAAACACAGTAAGGATCTCCTAAACCTAAAGCATAAAATTCTGCCGCGTAAGAATTACGCTCACTATTATCAACCTTGTTTACTACTAATAAAACTTGTTTTTTACTTCTACGAACAATATTGGCAACGTCTTTATCAAATTGAGTAACGCCATCGGTTACATCCACCATAAATAAGATGGTTGTACTTTCGTTAACCGCAATTTGAACTTGTTTACGAATTTCTTCTTCAAAAATATCATCGCTACCTTTGATATATCCTCCTGTATCAACTACAGAAAACTCAACTCCATTCCAGTTTGATTTACCATAGTGTCTATCACGAGTAACTCCTGGCTCATCATCAACGATGGCTTCACGAGATTCGGTTAATCTATTAAAAAGAGTCGATTTCCCAACATTGGGACGACCTACAATGGCTACTAAATTTGGCATAATGCCGCAAAGGTAACAAAAAAGCCTAAAAAATTAGGCTTTTAAGTATAAGATTGATGAAAATGGGGGTTATTAGCGTGTAATTACTTTTTAGAAGCTTTGATATTGCTTACAAAATCATCAAAAAGGTAACGAGCATCTAATGGTCCAGGGCATGCCTCTGGGTGATATTGTACCGAAAATACAGGCTTATTTTTAACGCGAATACCTTCAATGGTATTATCATTTAAATTCACATGAGTAATTTCGATATTTGGATTTTTAGCAATGTCCTCAGCATTTACTGTAAAACCATGATTTTGTGAGGTGATTTCCGATTTACCAGTAATGATATTTTTTACAGGATGGTTAATTCCACGGTGACCAGCATGCATTTTATAGGTAGAAATTCCTTGAGATTGAGCCAATAATTGATGACCTAAGCAAATACCAAAAACGGGTTTTCCAGTAGCAACTAATTCTTTAATTAATGCAATTTCTTCTTTCATAACACCTGGATCTCCTGGTCCGTTACTTAACATAATGCCATCTGGATTGAAATCTAAAATATCTTTGATAGAAGATTTCATTGGGAATACTTTTAAATAACAATTTCTTTCAGCTAATGAGCGTAAGATGTTTTTCTTTACTCCAAAATCTAAAACAGCTACTTTATGAGAAGAGGTTGGTTCTCCAAAGTTATAGGCATTTGTCGTAGCTACTTTAGAAGATAGTTCTAATCCTTCCATTTTAGGAACTTTTGCTAATTGAGCTTTTAATGCATCAATATCCGCATTATCTGAAGAAATAATACAGTTCATAGCACCTTTATCTCTAATGTAACGAACAATAGCTCTTGTATCTACATCACTAATGGCTACTACACCATCATTTAAAAAATAATCTTGTAAGGATTGTTGAGCACGTTTACGAGAAAAACCATCATTAAATTTTTTGCAAATCATACCCGAAATTTTGATGCTGTCGCTTTCTACTTCGCTCGCTTCAATACCGTAATTTCCAACATGAACGTTGTTCATCACAACTATTTGCCCGAAATATGAAGGGTCAGTGAAAATTTCTTGGTAACCAGTCATACCAGTATTAAAGCAAATTTCTCCAGTAGTAGTACCGATTTTTCCAGCGGCTTTGCCTTCAAATACTTTACCGTCTTCTAATAAAAGGATGGCTTTAGGCTTAGTTTGATATTTTAGTTGCATAGATTTTTAGAAAGGTTTTTCTAAAAGCCAAAGGTGCGAATTATTTAAAGAATTAGAAAGATTTGTTAATAGGTTTTTAAAAACTTAGGTCACTATCTATTTATTTAGCTGTAAAATGACAGATGAAAAGGTGCTGTAATTGATTAACATATCGCACCTACGGAGCGATTTTTAATACTGGGTCATTTCATTACAAACATAATGCTCCTAGTGGAGCAATTTAATAGCCTCAGAGAGGCTACATGTTTATAATAAAATATATACGAGGTTTTTTCGCTACGTAGGTGCGATATATTGTTTTGTGATAATAAACAGGCAAATTATTAATGCTACTTACAACTTCTCTTTTAAATACTTAGCCGTATAGCTTATCTTACTTTTTGCTACATCTTCGGGAGTTCCCTGGGCAACAACCGATCCGCCTTCTTCACCACCTTCAGGGCCAATATCTATTACCCAATCAGCACATTTAATCACATCTAAGTTATGTTCAATCACAACAATTGAATGACCTCTGTCAATTAAGGCATTAAAGGATTTTAATAATTTAGCGACATCATGAAAATGCAAGCCAGTAGTTGGTTCGTCAAAAATAAATAAGGTTTGAGTAGTGGAACTTCCGCCAATTAAAAAAGTAGCTAATTTAATACGTTGTGCTTCGCCACCACTTAAGGTGCTAGATGATTGACCTAATTGTACATAACCTAAACCAACTTCTTGTAATGGTTTTAACCGTTCAATAATGCGTTTGCAACCCCGATAGCTATCGGGGCTGTCGGTTTCATCTTGACTAAAATAAATCACCGCATCATCAATAGTCATTTCTAATACATCACTAATGGATTTACCTTTGTATAATATCTCTAAAGTTTCTGCTTTAAAACGTTTGCTATTACATGCTTCACATGGCAACGAAATATCAGCCATGAATTGCATTTCAACGGTTATGGTGCCTTCTCCCTCGCAAACTTCGCAACGTCCACCATCCACATTAAATGAAAAATGAGAAGGCTTGTAATTGCGAACTTTCGCGAGAGCTTGTTCCGAAAATAAATTTCGTATTTCATCATAAGCTTTAGTATACGTTACTGGATTACTTCTTGAAGATTTTCCAATAGGGTTTTGATCAATAAACTCG
>JBEIPP010000205.1:0-4866 GCA_040376995.1 Flavobacteriales bacterium | reverse complement strand
GAAATTCAAGGAATTGATCAACTTTAATTATCTCGTTTCAAATGGGGATTAATTGCGGATTTACAAACTCCATGTTTAGAAACACGTATTTCTATTTTAGAGAAAAAAGTTTACAACGAAGGAATTCAATTACCAAAAGAAGTTTGCGAATATTTAGCATACAGCATTACTTCTAACGTGCGTGAATTAGAAGGGGCATTAATTTCATTACTAGCTCAATCTTCTTTAAACAAGAAAACGATTACATTAGAATTAGCTAAGCAAATGATTGACAAGTTTGTTAAATCTACCGCTCGTGAGGTTTCTATTGATTATATCCAAAAAGTAGTTTGCGATTATTTTGATTTAAACATCGATTTAATGAAATCAAAAACTCGTAAACGTGAAGTAGTTCAAGCTCGTCAAATTGCGATGTATTTTGCTAAGTGCATGACTAAATCATCTTTAGCTACTATTGGTATGCACTGCGGCGGTAAAGATCACGCTACTGTATTACACGCTTGCCGTACGGTAAATAACTTAATGGATACAGATAAACGTTTTAAAGCTTATATTGAAGAATTAGACAAAAAAATAAGCATTAACAACTAATTCATCATTCATAAATTTAAAATCCCTTAGTCTTTTGACTGAGGGATTTTTTTTTTAAATTAATATGCTAAGTCCTTATCAAATTTATCTCATATTTCCAATAGTTGGCGCCATTTGTGGTGGTATGCTTTGGATATCTTACTTTAAAAAAATAGATATATTAGAAAATGAAACCATCTTAGATGTCATCATCGCTTTTATTATTGGTTTTTTAACTCCCACCCTAGCCTTGTGGTTATATTTTGGCCTAGAATTATTAGGAATTAATTTTAATGAGGAATTAGTTAACGATTTTTTATACTCTATTTTTGGAGTTGGATTAATTGAGGAACTATTAAAGCTTTTAGGCATATTTATAGCTTTTAAACTATTAAAAAAAAGAATCAATGAACCTATTGATTATTTAATATTTGCTGGTATAGTAGCATTAGGATTTTCTGTTAGAGAAAACTTTATATACTACAATAATTATGGCTCTCAAATAGCAACTGGACGAACATTAATTTCTTGTTTAGTACATATTATCAATACCAGTATTTGTGTGTATGGCATTTATAGATTTCAACTATTTAATAAAGGAAATAAATACCTTAATCCAGTTATAGGAATAAGTACGGCTGTCATTTCACATGGATTATTTGATTTCTTTTTAGTACAGCCTTTTTTGGGAAAAGCTACTTCATTTTTAGCAATGGGTGTTTACTTAATTGGTATTAACTTTTGGATACAAATGATAAATAATTCGATTAATTTTTCGCCTTTTTTTAATTACGAAAAGATTGCATCTACCACTAAACTATACAAAACTATTTTCTTTTGGTATTTTATTGTTCTAATTGTAGAATTTACCTATGTATTATATTATAAAGATTTAAACTTAGCGATAAAAGATGCTTTCAAAAACATATTTAACGAAGGCGTTTTATTGGTAGTTGTAGCATTAAGAGCTAGTCGATTAAAAATTAATAAACGAAAATATTTTCCTATTAAAATACAATTACCTATACATTATACAACTAATGATGATGAAGATTTTTCGTTTTTAGGAATCACATTAAAAATAAGAGGAGAAAACGAAAAGGAATTTCAATTTTTAAAATACATGGGGAAAGAATTTAAAATCTACTCATTAAATCCTAGTGAAAACAATCAAAATCAAGGTAAAAGGACTAGAATACTTAAAAAGTTTTTTCTTAAAAACGATGTTGTCACCTATTTAATTGAAGTATACTCTGAAGATGATATCAAAAAAAGCATATACTTATTAAAACCTAAAACCCAAGGCATAACATATTCTAATAATAGAAATCCAATTGCAACATTAATGTATTATGAAGACCCATCTGTATTTCAAAAAGAACATCAATCTCTATCTTATAAAGATTTAAGAAAAATAGAAGATATATACATCAAATAAAAAAGCCCCCCAACAATTACTGTTGGGGGTCTTTTAATTTTAGTTATTTATTTAAAAAGACAAACTTCTTATCTATCACATCAACCACTATTTCTTTGTCTTTATTAACTGTATCAGCTAATATTTGCTTAGATAATTCATTTAAGATTTGTTTTTGCATCACTCTCTTCACTGGTCTTGCGCCATAGTGAGGATCATAACCTAATTGTGCTAACCAATCAATTGCTTCATCAGTAGCAGAAATTGTGATATTTTGTTCTGCTAATCTATCAGCAATTTGTTTGAATTGAATTTTCACAATATCATTCACATCCTCTCTATTCAAAGGCTCAAACATAATCACTTCATCAATTCTGTTTAAAAACTCCGGACGAATTGTTTTCTTCAATAATTCAAACACTTCTGATTTTGTTTTTGCTAATACTTCATCTTTATTGAATTCATCTAACTTATCAAAATTTTCTTGAATTAAATGAGAGCCAATATTAGAAGTCATAATCACAATCGTGTTTTTAAAATTCACTGTTCTACCTTTATTATCGGTTAAACGTCCGTCATCTAAAACTTGTAATAAAATATTAAATACATCCGGATGCGCTTTCTCAATCTCATCTAATAAGATAACAGAGTATGGTCTGCGTCGAACAGCTTCTGTTAGTTGTCCACCTTCATCAAAACCTACATATCCAGGAGGCGCTCCAATTAAACGACTCACTGCATGACGCTCTTGATACTCACTCATATCAATACGAGTCATTGCATTTTCGTTATTAAATAAATAGTCGGCTAAAGCTTTTGCTAATTCAGTTTTACCAACACCTGTAGTTCCCAAGAAGATGAATGAACCAATTGGTTTCTTCGCATCTTGCAACCCTGCTCTGCTTCTTCTCACGGCATCAGCAATCGACTCAATAGCTTGATGTTGACCAACCACACGTTTGTGCAACTCTTCTTCTAAATGCAATAATTTCTCTCTTTCGCTCTGCAACATACGTGATACTGGAATTCCTGTCCAAGCCGCAATAACATCGGCAATATCTTCACTATCTACTTCTTCTTTCACCAATTGAGAACCACTGGCTTTTGCTTCACTTAATTTTGATTCTAAGTCATACAATAATGCTTCTGATTCTTGAATTTTACCATAACGTATTTCTGCAACTTTACCAAAATCTCCTTGTTTCTCATAATTAGAAGCTTGTTGCTTTAATTCTTCAATTTGCAATTTTACTTTTTGAACGCCTTCAATAGCTTCTTTCTCACTTTGCCATTTCGCTTTTAATGAAATACGCTTATCATTTAAATCTGCTAATTCTTTATTCAATGCTTCAACCTTTGCATCTTCTTCTTCACGTTTCATGGCTTCGCGTTCAATTTCCAATTGCATAATTTTACGCTCTAACTCGTCTAACTCAATAGGCATTGAATTAATTTGCATACGTAATTTTGATGCAGCCTCATCCATTAAGTCAATAGCTTTATCTGGCAAGAAACGATCGCTAATATAACGCGTTGATAATTCTACCGCCGCAATAATTGCTTCGTCTTTAATACGTACTTTATGATGTGTTTCATATTTTTCTTTAATTCCTCGCAAGATAGAAATAGCATCTTCCTCACTTGGCTCTTCCACCATCACTTTTTGAAAACGTCTTTCAAGAGCTTTATCTTTTTCAAAATACTTTTGATATTCGTTTAATGTTGTAGCACCAATTGAACGCAGTTCACCTCTTGCTAAAGCGGGTTTTAATATATTAGCCGCATCCATAGCGCCTTCTCCGCCTCCACCAGCACCAACTAACGTATGAATCTCATCAATAAATAATACAATATCTCCGTCGCTACTAATTACTTCTTTCACAACTGCTTTTAAACGTTCTTCAAATTCGCCTTTATATTTAGCTCCTGCAATTAAAGCACCCATATCTAAAGAATACACTTGCTTTGATTTTAAATTCTCTGGAACATCACCAGCAATAATACGGTGCGCTAGGCCTTCGGCAATAGCCGTTTTACCAACACCTGGCTCACCCACTAAAATTGGGTTATTCTTCGTACGTCGAGATAAAATCTGTAATACTCTTCGTATTTCTTCATCACGACCAATAACTGGATCTAATTTACCGTTACGAGCTTGTGTATTTAAATTAATTGCATACTTATTTAAAGAATTATATGTTTCTTCAGCCGATTGACTCGTCACATTAGAACCTTTTCTTAATTCGGTAATAGCAGCCTTTAATTCTTTTTCTTTAATGTTATTATCTTTTAATAATTGAGCAACCGCATCTCCACTTGCTAAAATACCTAACAATAAATGTTCGATGGATACATACTCATCTTTAAATTCTTTTAAATAATTTGTAGCCTTTGCTACTGCCTGATTAGCATTATTAGATAAATAGGGTTGACCTCCAGATACTTTAGGATATGAATTTACGATAGCATCCACTGTTTTTGAAAAAACAGACTGATTAACTCCTAATTTTTTTAAAATAAAAGGAGTTACATTTTCATCAACTTCTAAAATGGCTTTTAAAATATGTCCATTTTCAATTGCCTGATTACCATTAATGGTTGCAATTTGCATGGCTTGTTGAATAGCCTCTTGTGATTTAATTGTAAAGTTATTTAAGTTCATAGGTGTATTTTTTTGTTTCGATTCCTCAAATTAAAGTCCAAGTGAAATTACATGAAATTAAGTCTGAAAAACATGATTTAAGTGGACGTAATGTCTGATTTTAATCATAAAAACTGACGTTTTGTATAAAAATTAAACACATAGACACATAGAAGGCTATGTGATAAAGGCTAACAAAGTCAACATATAATTGAAGCGACGCTTCAATTATATGTAT
>JBEIPP010000157.1:0-7430 GCA_040376995.1 Flavobacteriales bacterium | reverse complement strand
TTTAGCAAATTGGAGTATAACCGTATCGCAATTAAGCATCATTTTTGGTAGTAGATTAACTTTAAAACTTTAAGAAAATGAAATCAATAACTCACTTTATATGGGCGCGTTTTTTTAGGCATAAGGCTCTGAAATTAAAAACAAAAAAACGTTACCTTTATAGTAACGCTCTTAAATTTATTTCGTCGATTAGATATATCCCTAGCAAGTTGATCGCCAGCAGAGCTTGTTTATGTTTCTGTCCAATAGTCAAATATAAAAAAAATAATTTGACACAGTTCAGCTTACACTCCCAAATTATTGATTTTTAGGTTTGGGTGTCCCTGTGTCGAAAACAGGACTTTCTTTAATTTAAATAGTAGATATTTTGGTAAACTTTTTCATTTATGCCAAATTACCATACAAATCAAAATCGCTAGCATCCGTAATTTTTACATTTGCAAAATCACCAATGCGAACATAATTTGTATCGGTTGCTTTCACTAAAACCTCATTATCTACATCCGGACTATCAAATTCTGTTCTTCCAACAAAATAATCATTCTCTTTTCTGTCAAATAATACTTTGTAAGTTTTACCAATTTTATCTTGATTTAATGAATATGAAATTTCCTGTTGCACTTTCATCACGGCATCAGCACGCTCTTTTTTCACTTTCTCTTTCACATCATCTTTCAATAAGTAAGCATGAGTATTTTCCTCATGCGAATATGTAAAAATACCTAATCGTTCAAACTTACTATCACTTACCCACTGCAGCATTTCTTCATGATCTTGCTTTGTTTCTCCAGGATAACCAGCAATTAAAGTAGTACGAAGCGCAATACCTGGCACTTTATCTCTAATTTGATTAACCGTATCTATTGTTTTTTGCTTAGTAATACCTCTACGCATACTCTTTAGCATATTATCGCTCACATGTTGTAATGGCATATCTAAATAATTACATACATTACTACGCTTATTCATAACATCTAACACTTCCATAGGAAAACCACTAGGGAATGCATAGTGTAAACGAATCCAATCGATCCCCTCTACATCACTTAACTGATCTACTAAATTAGCTAAATCGCGTTTCTTGTAAATATCTAATCCGTAATAAGTTAAATCTTGGGCAATTAATAATAACTCGCGAGTACCTTTATTAGCTAATAATTTTGCTCTGCTAACTAATGATTCAATGGGTTCAGAAACATGTCTGCCACGCATTAAAGGAATCGCACAAAAACTACAAGGTCTGTCGCAGCCTTCACTTATTTTAAAATAAGCATAATGATTAGGAGTTGTTAGTAAACGTTCTCCAACTAATTCCTTCTTATAATCTGCTTTTAATGTTTTTAAAATTTTAGGTAATTCTCTTGTTCCAAAATAGGCATCAACATCTGGAATTTCTTTTTCCAAATCGCCTTTGTAACGCTCACTTAAACATCCCGTCACATATAATTTTTCAATATTACCTTCCTTCTTGGCTTCTACATAGCGTAAAATAGTATCAATACTTTCCTGTTTGGCATTTTCAACAAATCCACATGTATTTATAATAACAATGTTATGATTATCATCTTTGCTTTCATGCTCTACATTAAAGTTATTAGCCTTTAATTGCCCCATTAAAACTTCGCTATCAACTATATTTTTGCTGCATCCTAATGTTACTACATTGACGCTATTTTTTTTTAGAGTTTTTGTTTTCATTACTTGGTAAAGATACCACTTTTAATTTTGCTTTTTAACATAAACATGTATATGTATATTTATCTTATGAAATAACCATGTTGCAACCAACACAAACACGTTCCGATAGCTATCGGGAGAATATAAACTCGTTATAACAACTGCCTGTAGGCAGACAGGTATGACAATTAAAAAAACAAACTATTTAGACACATGAAAGTGTTAATCCTAATTTTTGACTAATAACACCTTCTTTTAAAGAAAAAGTAGATACTCTCATTTTAGTTAAGTTTAATTCTTGCAAAATAAAATCTATTAGTAAAACAGAAATGACAATCATATCAACTCGCATATCAATTAATCCAGTTATATGATAACGTTCTTTTAAAGTGGATTTTTTTATCATCTCACTGATGTGATGATATTGATTTAATTTAATACCATATTCTGTTTGAATATCATTTAACCCAGCAATATTAAATGTTCCAGAAATGACGTCAACAATAGAATCAAAAGCACCTGAAGAACCTATTAACTCCATTGGTTGATGAATTTTAATGGCATCAAAAAGAGATTGTAACTCTTGTTTTAAATAGGAATTAAATAAAATAATTTCTGTATCAGTCACGGGATCCGATAGTTTGAATTTTGCTAATAATCTAGCAGCACCTAATAAATAGCTTTGTTTCCAATATATAGTATCATGACTAGCTAAAATAAACTCTGTACTTCCTCCTCCAATATCCATAATTAAAGAAATTGAATTAGTCATATTGACTGCCATTCTATTTCCATAGTATATCAAATCAGCCTCTTCATTTCCATTAATAACTGTAATTGAAATACCAGCAACTTTTTTGGCTTGTGCTACAAAATCGTTCCCATTAGAAGCGGAACGAATCGCAGATGTTGCAAAGGCATATGTATGTTCTACATTATAATCTAATAAATATTGTTGATATTGCCTTAAGGCGCTTATCCCTCTTTGAAAAGGAGCATCTGCTATATAGCCAGAATTAATAGTTCCTTCGCCAAGTTTAACGGCAATTTTTGTATTAAAAATTTTCTTAAATGTGAAATTAGGAAGTCGCTCTGCTATTAGCAAATTAAAAGTATTAGTACCTAAATCTATTACAGCAAATATCATTGAAAATAAATTTTATATACCATTTTACTAAAAAAATACATCTTATTAAAGTAAGTATTGATATCTCTGTCTGATAAATCGCTTATCAACGCCTCTTCTTTTCTTGTCAGTTCCCATGTTGGAAGAAAAAATTAGAGAGAGTTCATGCGATCCACTTTGATATTTTCTTAATGGAGATGTTACGATATCATATGAATATGAAATTTGAAAATTCTCTTTTATTGTGGAGCCTAACTGTAAAGCAATGGCATCATTTAACCTAAAACTTAAACCTGCGATAAGTTGTTGTCTCATGTGTAATCTAAGTGTATAATCAAAAGAAAAGGGAACACCTGGTACAAAAACTGCTAAAATAGAATTCTCAAAAGTGAAATTTGGATCATCAGCCCAATTAAAACCAGCAGATAAATTATAATGTAATACATTGGTAAATCTTCCTTTTTTTAAAGAATCATTTTTATAAAATTCAAATTTACTACTTGCTATATTGTTTCCTCCTATACCTAGGTGAAATCTATCGTTGTAATACAATAATCCAAAACTGCCATCAAAATTACTATCTTTATCTTCTAAATATTGATTAACTGCTTTATCTTGTTGATTTCTAAGAGTTACGTCACTACCATTAAAAGTTTGTCTTAAGTAATTTCCTTGAGCTCCAAATGAAATTTCGGAATCAGCAAATTTTAAGTGATAAGCAGCAGTTAGGCTTGTAGATAAATTTCTAAAAGGACCAATATCGTCTTTAAAAATAAAACCACCTATTCCAATGCGCCCTTTCCATAAACGTGAATTTAATGACAAGGCATAGGTTTTTGGAGAACCATCAAAACCAGTCCATTGATTACGATAGTTCATTCTAATATCAAGAACTCTTTTGGTTCCACAAAATGCAGGATTATAAAGTGTTTGATTATTTCTATATTGTGACCACCAAGGATACTGTTGAGCACAAACATGGAGTGTTAAATAAATAAAAATAAATATCAGAAATTTCCTAATCAAAGAATAAATTTTAGTAACTATTAATTAGAAAAAAATTAGTTAATACGAACGCCTGCCTTATATCTTACAATAAATCCATTATAACCTTTCGATTTTAATTCATCACGATATTTAACAGCATCATCTAATGTTTTAAAATTTCCAACGGTAACTTTATAAATTCCGTTAATTAAATCAATATTTACATTTCCAGCTCCTGAGAATTTACTTTTACTTGGCTGAGTTGAATAAGCTCCAATTTGAATCTTAAATGTCAATTCAGCTTCTGATGAAGAAACAGTAACTGGGTTAACAGGTTTTGTTTCTGAGGGTGTGTTTGTAGTTACTGGTTTAGTTTCAACTGTTGTAGATGTTATTACTGGTTTAGTTTCTGTAGGAATTGTAACTTGTGTTGTTTCTAATGGAGTTGTAGTAACTGGTTTTGTATCAGTTGGTGTATTAGCTTCACCAGCAATACTTCCACCAATATTAATAATTACTGGAGCAGCCTCCATTTCTTTTTTCTCGTTATTTTCTAAATAATAAAATTTTTGTAAAAATGTTCCTGGATTTATTGCCCCTGAATTAGCTTGAACTTTTAATTTAATAGTAAATTCAGGTTCACTAGGAACCGAAACCCAAACAATTTTCGCTCTTTGATTTTCGAAAGTAAAATTACCTCCCTTTGCATCCACAATAGATATTACATAACCCGCAGGAACATCTAATTGATACTTAGCAAAATGCCCTAATGCTCCTTTGTTAATTTTAACATCTGCATCAATAGTTGACGCAACGTTTATGATAGAAGGAAAATTAGCATTAATTGTAATTTGAGAGAAAATGGATGTAAAACTAGAAATTGCAAAAAAAGTTAATATTTTTTTCATATAGAATTTTGTTAATATCACAAATATAATTATTTGTTTCAAAATTAAAAACAAATTAGGTTAATAGTTTGGGCTCTATTTCCTTTAAAATCCAACTAAATATTGGTTGTTTTTTTATTAGGAAAAGCTTTTTTTTCTCAAAAGTCACTCAATTTTTGTGTCAGTAGGTATATTAGTTTAATTACTCAAGAAAGAAAAGTCATGATGGTAACTATGCCTCAATGATTTTTGTTTATCAAAAAAAGCCACCCTCAATCTAGAGAATGGCTTTCGATATAAAATTGAAAAAGCTTATGCTTTATTTTCTTCAGCAGCAGCTTCTGGTTTAGCAATTAATGCTTTACGAGATAATTTTGCTTTACCGTTTTTAGGATCTGTACCAATGTATTTTACATTTACTAAATCGCCTTCTTTTACTAATCCTTCTAATGAATCAATACGTTTCCAGTCGAACTCGCTAATGTGTAATAAACCTTCTTTACCTGGCATAAATTCAACAAATGCACCATAAGGCATGATTGATTTAACTTTAGCTTCATAGGTTTCTCCTACTTCTGGTATTGCAACAATTCCTTTAATTCGAGCAACAGCCGCTTTTAAATCTTCTAATTTCTCTGCGAAAATCTCAACACGTCCGCTGTTATCAACTTCAGTAATAGAAATAGTAGCGCCAGTTTTCTTTTGGATATCTTGAATTACTTTTCCTCCAGGTCCGATAATCGCACCAATAAATTCTTGAGGAATAGTTAATACTTCAAAGCGTGGTACGTTTTCGTTATAATCAGCACGAGGAGTATCGATAGTTTTTAAAATCTCAGCCATGATGTGTAAGCGCCCTTCTTTAGCTTGCGCTAATGCTTTTTCCATTACTTCATAAGGTAAGCCATTTACTTTTAAATCCATTTGCACAGCTGTGATGCCATCTTTAGTTCCACAGATTTTAAAATCCATATCACCTAAATGATCTTCATCACCTAAGATATCGGATAATACAGCGTATTGTCCTTTATCATTAGTAATTAATCCCATCGCGATACCAGTAACTGGTTTTGCAATTTTAACGCCTGCATCCATCAATGCTAATGTACCAGCGCAAACTGTAGCCATAGATGAAGAACCGTTAGATTCTAAAATATCAGATACTACACGAACAGTATAAGGTGTATCGGTAGGAACTACTTTTGATAGAGCACGTAATGCTAGGTTACCATGTCCAACTTCTCTACGACCTACACCACGGTTAGGTTTTGCTTCACCAGTTGAGAAACCTGGGAAGTTATAATGTAAAATAAATTTAGTTTCTCCACGGTAAAATGCACCGTCAATTAACTGAGCATCTTTTCCGGTACCTAAAGTTACTGTGGTTAAAGATTGAGTTTCTCCACGTTGAAAAATAGCTGAACCATGAGCTGCGGGTAAATACCCTACTTCACTCCAAATTGGACGAATTTGATTAGTTTTACGACCATCTAAACGAATTTGAGTATCTAAAGTTGCTTGACGAACTGCGTCATACTCAACACCATGATAGTAAGTATTAATTAATCCTTCTTTCTCATTTAATTCTTCAGGAGTAAATGTTGCTTTGTATTCATCTAAAACAGCTTTAAAAGCTACTTTACGCTCATTTTTATTTGGATTACCAGCTTTTGCTACTGCGTATACTTTATCGTAAGTTGCTTTTGCTACTGCTGCTTTTAAATCTAAATCATGTTTTTCGTGACAATATTCGCGTTTTGGTTTTAATCCTGCTTTAATCGCAAATTCTTTAATGGCATTAATTTGAACTTTAATAGCTTCGTGAGCAAATTTAATAGCTTCTAACATTTCTGTTTCGCTAATCTCACTCATTTCGCCTTCAACCATAGCAATATCAGTAGCTGAGGCGGCAACAATCATATCAATTGTAGATAATGCCAATTGATCGATATCTGGGTTAATTACCAATTTACCATCAAGTTTACCAACACGTACTTCTGAAATTGGTCCGTTGAATGGAATATCAGAAACAGCCACTGCTGCAGATGCTGCTAAACCAACTAATGCATCAGGCATTGTTTTTTTATCAGATGAAATTAGTGATAACATGATTTGTGTATCTGCATGGTAATCATCTGGAAATTGAGGGCGCATTGCTCTATCAACAATACGAGAAATTAATACTTCGTAATCAGATAATTTCGCTTCACGACGAAAAAATCCGCCAGGAAAACGACCTGTAGCCGCATATTTTTCTTGATAATCTACTGTTAAAGGTAAAAAATCTACACCATCTTTTGCTTCTTTGTTACTTACTACAGTAGCTAAAATCATGGTTGCACCTAATTTTACTACTACTGCTCCGTCAGCTTGTTTAGCTAATTTCCCTGTTTCTAGGGTTACGATTCTTCCATCTCCTAGATCGAATGAATGTTGAATTCCAATTTGTGACATCTTGTTTTTTGTTTTGTGTACCAACGTTTTTGGTACGGATTTATATTTGTTTTCTAATTTCCTCTTTTAAACTTGTACCCTGAGCGAAGTCGAAGGGTAAATAAATAAGAAAGGCATTTCGGTTTCCCGAAATGCCCCTTAATATTAACAAGAACCCATTATTACTTACGGATATCTAATACTTTAATAACAGCACGATAACGCATAATATCCGTGTTTTTTAAGTAATCTAATAACGCACGACGTTTACCTACTAAGTTTAATAGAGCACGTTGTGTTCCAAAATCTTTTTTGTTGTT
>JBEIPP010000166.1:0-6950 GCA_040376995.1 Flavobacteriales bacterium | reverse complement strand
CGGCCCTATGGTGGATAAATTAAATTCTTTGGGTATTAATACATATGTGATTAAAACCGAAAAACCATTTGATATAAGTATCTGGGCTATAGTATCAGAGTTTGTTTTAAATGGTGGATATGATATTATTCATGCTCATGGAACTAGAGCTGCTTCTAATATTTTTTACGCTGCTAAAAAACTGAATATTCCCATGATTTATACTGTTCATGGTTGGTCGTTTCATAATAATCAAAATTATTTTGTGAGAAGATTAAGAGAGTTAAGCGAGAGTTTTTTGACTAAAAAAGCTATTAAGACTATTACTGTATCTGAGAGTAATAAAGCAGATGGTGTTAAAAAATTTGGATTAAAAAGAGCTCAAGTGATATATAATGGAATAGATGATGTAAAGTTTGATCCAGAAGAAGATTATTCGGATATCAGAGCGGAGTTTGGTATACCTCAGGATAAAACCTTGGTTGGTTATGTAGTACGTATGACGGCTCAAAAAGATCCTTTTACCATGATCAAAGCCATTAAAAAAGTGAATGAGACAAATAAAAATATTATGTTTTTAATGGTTGGTAATGGTGATTTGTTGGATGCTGCGAAAAAAATGGCATTTGATTTAGGCGTGACTGATCAGATTGTTTTTTCAAGCTTTAGAAGTGATATGCCAGATATTTTAAAAGCGATTGATATTTATTGCTTGCCCTCTTTATGGGAAGGAATGCCTATTGGTATGCTTGAGGCTATGGCCATGGGTAAAGCTTGTATTGCTTCATCGGTGGATGGTACTAAAGAATTGGTAGATGATGGCGTAAATGGATTGTTAATTAGCACAAAGGATGCTGATACTTTAGCGAAGCAGATTATTAATCTTCATTTACATCCAGAAAGGAGATTAGCATTAGGTAATAATGCTAAAGAATATGTTTCAAAAAACTTTTCTTTAACGGAGATGGTTTTTAAAATTGAAAATTTATATACTTCAGTCTTTCGCTTATTATAATTTAAGTAATTGAGTTATTGCAAAAAGCTGTTCAATTAAACAGCTTTTTTTGTTTGCTGGACATTTGATTTTAATTGGATGATGGTATATTATCTAATTGGTGAATTGGAGTTTGTAATGTCATCAGATATGTTTTCAAACAAGGGCTTTTCACGTATATGATATATGTAATGTGGCTTGTTTCTAAATATTGTTCCATAAAAAAAGGGTGTGATTTGTATCACACCCTCGTTATTAAATTGTAACAAGCTATTTTTTAGGTTTTTCCCATTGTTTGGTTTCAAAGTTATATTGTTTTATGACTTTAGCTGGATTACCTGCAACAACCGAGTAAGGAGGAACATCTCTTGTCACCACACTACCTGATGCAATAATGCTGTGTGTGCCAATTCTTAAGCCTTGTATGATGACTGAATTTCCACCAATCCAAACATCATCCTCAACAACTGTTAATTTTGCACTAACGCCTTGTTCTTTAATAGGTCTAGTTACATCTTCAAAATTGTGAGTAAGACCAGTAATTTGTGCGCCACTTCCAATAGTTACTAAGTTACCTAAAGTAACAGGGCCAACTAATTTTACGCGTGATGTTACTGCACATCTGTCTCCAATGATAATATCTCCCATACCATTGTTAATGATGGTATAATCTTCAATGATAGTTCTATAACCTATTGAGAATTTTTTTGATGGAATTAAATCTAAACGTGCTTTTCTTTTAATGATAGATCCTTTTCCTCTTTTGATACAAAATGGATATACAAAGATTCTAACCCATAAACGTGGTCTGGTTGCATATGAATGTACCATTAATCGATGTAAGAATTTTTTTAGTTTTGGATGATTGTTTAACATAACTGTAGATTTTTTAGGTTAATATTTTTTTTTTAGTAAGGTCTAAAGCTTTCCAAATTTCGTTCACATTGTTTTCCCAGGAGTGTGTGAGAGCAAAGGCTCTTCTATTTTCCGCTAGTTCTTGTGAATTTTCAGCGATGGCTTTTTGTATCAAATTCACATAATCTACTTTTGTATTTCCTAAGTAGGTATAATCCGAAAAATACTCCATGGCTTTTGTTTTAGTTGCTACCACTGGTTTTCCCATGGCAAGGTATTCATCAATTTTTCGAGGATAGTTGCCAATCGTGGTGTTATTTAATACTTGAGGATTTAAGCACACATCAAACCCAGCGATGTAGTTTGGTAGTTCGTTTTCTGGTTTTGATCCTAAGAAAAAAATATTGTTGATTTGATGTAGTGTTGAATTTTTAAAACTGTCATCTTCAGGGCCTACCAATACTATACTCCATTGAGGGTTTGTATTGGCAATATATTCAATGAGTTCTATGTCCAAACGTTTTTTTGTAATACTACCAACGTAACCAATAATAGGTTGTTTAATGTCTTTCAATTCAACTGGTATAGCTTTGTTTTGTGTTTTATAATCAAACATAGACGTATCGCATCCTTGGCCAACCATAAAGCTTAAGGCGTTGTAGCTTTTAGCATAATCACTATAATAGATTGAATTTGTAACAACCACATCCGCTTTTTTTATCATAGCAGCTTCCATGCGTTTACCGTGAGTATGCCAGTACGGATTTGGACTATTAATTAAATTATCTCGGATATAATAAATTTGTGATTCGTAATCCAAGTATTCATTAAGGTAATTACCTATAAACATAGAGCTATCGTTAAACAGAATATAATTCGTAAATCCCATTTCTTTAACCGCTTTATTGATTTCTTTAGCGAATCGTTTACAATTCATTTTATTCAATAAATCGAAAATGAAATTGTTGGAAATGCGATTGATAGGTTCAGTCACTGTTTTTGGATTATACTCCCATAATGAATCTGATATTTTTGTCAATGGATTTTTGTTTCCTTTTAAAACAGCTACCCTATCCTTGTTGATGTTGTGTTTCGATTCTTTTAAATAGGATATTCTTCCCAAAGGGGGATTAATGTAGAGCACACGATTGTTTTTTGACATTTCGCTTGCTATGTTTTTACAATTACTGCCTATTTCAATATTCCATGGTTGTATGCCAATGACCACGATGTCTCTATTTGTAATCATAATATTATTTTTTGTAGGTTATTTCTGTATACTATATACCAAGTTCAATACCATACCATGAATTGGTGTTTTTTACAAGCTTAAATGTTAAGTATTTATCGTTGAAATGCTTGCTGGATAAGCTTTTTGGATTTTTTATAAAAGTTGATTTTGAATTTTATGTAATTGAGACTTCGAAAGCTTTGTCCAAAAAATGGAAAATCGTTTTTTATTTAGGAAAAAAATGGATTTAATTGGATTGGCATGCTCCTGTTTTCATGTTTTTTTAGGAATTTATTTAAGTATTTTGATGGATTAAATGCCCCTTTATTCATGGGGTTTTAGAGTTTTTTACACATTAGAATAGAGTCATACTTTGTTGTTGTTTTTATTTTAAAAAAAGCTTTGGCATATTCTTAGAAAGTAAATAGGAAACGAATTAAAAATTAAACCTACAAATTATGAAATCAATAGACGTTTTTTTTATCATCCTTTTCGCAATAGTTGCATACAGCTACATTGGATACGGAATTGTTTTATATTTATTAGTGAAATTAAAGCAATTCATTTTTGGTTTAACAAAATTAAAAGCAATGGATGAATTACCTACCGTTACTTTATTGGTGGCAGCTTGGAATGAAGAAAGTTGTATTGAAGATAAAATACAAAATTCTTTCGCTTTGAATTACCCACCCAACAAGTTAAATTTTTTGTTTATTACAGATGGATCTTCGGATAATACTACAGCTATAGTTAAAAGTTATTCTTATGTCGATTGCATGCATATTGATATGCGTTCGGGTAAAACAGCTGCTATTAATAGAGCAATGAAACAAGTGACGACTGACATTGTGGTGTTTTCTGATGCAAATACGATGTTAAATAAAAATGCTCTATTAGAAATTGTAAAACATTATAGTGATGAAAAAGTGGGTTGTGTATCAGGCGAAAAAAGAGTGCGAATTCCTGAAACGGCACAAGCTTCAGCTGCAGGAGAAGGATTGTACTGGAAGTATGAATCAAAACTAAAACAATGGGATGCTGAATTGTATTCTGCCGCTGGAGCCGCTGGTGAGCTATTCTCAATAAGAACTCATTTATTTAACGAAACTGAAGTGGATACAATTTTAGATGATTTTGTGATTTCTCTTAGAATTGTAGAAAAAGGATATGTGATTGCTTACGAACCGAATGCTTATGCCTTAGAAAATTCTTCGGATAGTATAAAAGAAGAATTGAAACGTAAAGTAAGAATTTGCGCTGGAGCTTTTCAATCAATGATTCGTTTGTCTTCCTTACTAAATGTGTTCAAGCATCCAGTATTTACTTTTCAGTATGTGTCTCATCGTGTGTTAAGATGGACCATTGCTCCCCTTGCTTTATTTATGTTATTGCCTCTTAATGTTTATTTAGCATTTACTGACCCATATATTTATAAAATGATTCTTGCGCTTCAAGTATTATTTTATGCATTCGCAATTTTAGGTTGGAAGTATGAAAAAATGAAAACTAGAAAGAAATTATTTTTCATTCCATTTTATTTTCTAATGATGAATTATTCTGTATTAGCTGGATTTAAAAGATTTCTGTTTAATGAGCAAAGTCAAATGTGGCAAAGAGCTCAAAGAGCTGTATAAATAAACTATTTAACCTACAAAAATAAACACCATGAGTACCATCGAAAACAAAAAAAGCAAAGCGCTACCTAATTTAGGTCCGTTGAGAGGTTTTTTAGCTTTAACTGTGGTTTTGCTTCATATTCCATTAATGACTAAAAATCAACATTTACCTTACTTTAACGATTGGGCTATTTTTAATAAAGGCTATAATGCCGTTTGGGGATTTTTTACCTTAAGTGGCTTTTTAATTATCAACTTATTGTATCAAGAAAAACAAAAAACTTCTACGGTTAACGTCAAAGATTTTTATACACGACGCATTTTACGAATCTATCCTGTTTATTATGTCGTATTGTTATTTGGATTGGCCTATTATCATTTTATATTACCTCAGTTTGGTATTAAATTTGAAACTAATTATACAGTAGCAGAAGCGTTTATATGGTGTGTGGCTCTTTTACCAAATGTGTTTTTTAGTTTATTTGATCCAGGTGGAATCTTATCTATACTTTGGTCAATAGGTATTGAAGAACAATTTTATTTAATGATTGCGCCCATCTCTAAATTTATTAAATCAAATAAATTCACCATTATCTTAGCCAGCTTTACGGTGTTATATTTCATTCTCTATTTTAATCCTTATACGGAGTTTTTCAGAAGATACCGTTTTATGTATTTCTATTTTTCGATGGGTGGTTTAATGGCCATTTTACATAGTCAGCAAAAAATAAATTTCTTGATTTTTCCTATATTATTAAGACTTGCATTGTATGCAGCCTTTGTTTTATACTTTTTTACCAATGTATTTGAATTTTCAAATGAAGCCTTAAAACACTCATTTAGTATGATTTTATTTGCTTTGTTTATTTTAAATATTTCTAATGAAAAAGATTATATAGTAAATAATAAATTTGTGAATTATTTAGGAGAGATTTCTTATGGTATTTACATGTACCACATGATTGCCTTAAATTTAATTGTGTTTGTTTCCTTGAAAATGAATGTGGAGAATTTGTTTGGATTTATAGGAACAGTTGTTTTTATAAACATCACAACAATAGGATTAACAATCTTGTTCTCTCATCTGTCCTTTTATTATTTCGAAAAAGCATTTATCAATTTGAAATCAAAATTCCGAAAATCTACTAAGGCTCATGAATCTAATAATTTGTCTTCAATAACATTTAATACTCATTTAAATTAACCTTCAAAACCTACAATTATGAAACCTTTTACTTTATCAACCTTTGCATTCGCTGTTATATTTATAGCCTGTCAATCAAATAAATCTTCAGAAAATACAGTGTCACAGGCAAGTACAAATGAAATTAAACCTCAATTAACGGTTGAAACTACAAATGAAACTTCAACTCACAAATCAAATGCAGAACTACTGATGGAAAAAAGTGACTGTTATACTTGTCATTCTGTTGATACAAAATTAATTGGACCTTCCTTTAATGAGATTTCAAAAAAATATGAAAATAATAATGTCTCCATTCAAACTTTAGTCGACAAAATCATTAATGGCGGTAGTGGTGTTTGGGGCGAAGTTCCTATGCAAGCGCACTCGCAAATGAGCATAGAAGATGCGACAGAAATGGTCAATTTTATTTTATCCATTAAATAATATTTAAGATCCTAGGCAGGAAATCAAAATTCTAATTGTAGAGTAATGGTTTCCTGACCTTGCCAAATTAGCTAAATCGTAATTTAGTGTTACTAATTAAAAATCCTAGGCAGGGAATCTGAGTTCTCTTTTTTTTAAGATTCCCTTGCCTTGCCAAATCAAAAGATTATGAACAGACGTAAATTTATATCATCTCTATTTATTCTAGCTGGAGGAGCTGCTGCAACCTATTATGGAAGTGAGTATTTGGAATTAATAGATAATCCTGATTTTAGTTTTTTAGACCAGCACAAAGAATTGATTGGTGATTTAGCAGAAACCATTATTCCGACAACTGATACACCTGGGGCTAAAGAAGCTATGGTTCATGAATATATTATTCATATGATTAAATATGAAAGGGATGTGAAAATTCAGAATAATTTTATCAATGGAATTAAAGATGTTAAAGAATATGTTATTAGCGAATATAAATTACCTTTCGAAAAACTCAATAAAGAACAAAAAATTGCAGTTGTAAGTTATTTTCAAAAAGAAGGCGAAAATTTTCAAGGAAATTTAGGAAAGGTTAGAAATAAATTTTTAGGAAAATCATTTTTTTTAATTTTAAAAGAATATACTTGTATAGGATATTGCACATCAATG
>JBEIPP010000009.1:0-34583 GCA_040376995.1 Flavobacteriales bacterium | reverse complement strand
CTCAATCTGTGTGCGGTTTTGGGAGGTTATTATTGGCATACACAAAGATAACTCTCATTCATCTTTTTTTATTATCTTTATTTCAAGATTAACAAACAGCCTGTGTTAATAGCGTTGAGTTTTTTCACAGGCTGACGTTAGCGGTAATTTTTATACACAAATACTATATTAATCCATCTTCAAAAAAAATTAAAACATAACTATTGTTAAACAAAAAAATAAAAAGGAATGATAAAATTAAGTAACATGTATGAAAATGTTTTTTCAAAATATAAACTAACTTTTACACTAACAGTAATGTTTATGAATTTGTTAGGTCAAAATATAAACACTAATTATGGCATATTTAAAAAAAACGACACATATTTTAGTGATGTAATATATAATGATTCAGCCAGTGTTTTTATACAATACTATAACGATAACAAATTTGAAATTGAAAAAATATCTCTTATAAACTTTGAAAAACAATTATTACAAAAGACTAGATGTCCTGAATACGAAGGTAATGAAATATCCAAATTTAGATTTATTCAACTTGAAACTAAATCTATATTGTTATTGAAATATTATAACAAAAAGAAAAACAAATATTCAATTTGCGCAACAAATGTAAACAAAGACGGAAGTATAAATCCAAATTTAGTTTTACTAAACGAAATTATTTCAGTAGATAGTAAAAACATGGGTATATTTAATTACACTGCTTCTGAAGATAAGAAAAATATTATTTTATATTCTGAAAAGCCTTGGCAAAAAGGCGAATCAGTAAAATTTTCAATTTCTGTATTTGATTCAAATCTCAGTAAGATAAATTTTTCAGAACATGAATTGGCTTATAATAGCGCTAGTTGTGAAATCGGACAAAGTATAGTCAGTTTAAATGACAATATCTATCTTTCAGCAACAAATTTAGAATTAATAAATGGGCAAAATAATGAGAATAAAATAGAGCTACTGTGCTATAATACAATAAATAAGAATATAAGTGAATTAAATATTGGTATCCAAGGAAAAACTGTTTTTGATATTACTTTGAAATTTAACAATGAAGGAAACTTAATTTGTGGAGGGTTATATTCAAACAATCCTATTAAAGATTATAAATTATTTTTTTATGGTTCAGGTAAACGATTTGCTAATGGTTCATTTTGCTATAAAATAAATTCGAAATCATATAAAATAACAAATAGCCAAATAATAGATTTAGATAAAGATTTTGAAGGAGAAAAATATAATTATTACCTAAAAGATTTAATTGTCTTAAATAACGGAAAAGTATTCTTTATTAGTGAACAATATCACTTTGTAAAAATATCAAATGGACAAGGGCAAGGGTACACTGTAACACATTATTATAGTGACATTATGATAAATCATTTTAATTTTGAGACTGAAACAAATTGGAGTAAGAGAATAATAAAATCACAATCAATTAATAATACAGGCACATTATTTTATTCCTATATTCCTATGTTTGACAAAGATTCAGACGACATTAATTTAATAATCAATTGCCTATCAGAAAAAATACCTCAGTTAAAAGGTAATGAAAAAGATTTTTCCATAGAGGATTTTAGAAAAATAAAGAATGCTAGTACTGTAAATTTTAATTTTAATTCGAACCAAAAAGTATCATTGAAAACTTTATATAATGGCGAACAGAATTTTATAATTGAATGCTTACCTTCAAGAATTATTGACAACAAATCCGTTATTTCAATTTTCATGAATAACGATGGTAAGGAGTCATATGGTAAATTAGATTTACGCTAAAAATTCAATAGAATGATTCAAAACTACCGCTAACAGCACCTTTGCCTAATGCGGGCGGACAACAAAGCATTTGCAAAAGCGGTCGCTTCGCGGGGACAATTATTTTCGCTTTGCAAATGGCAACGAATATAGTATCTTTGTCAGTAATATTTCGGTAAGAAAATGTTTCAAACCGCACTAGGCAAAGCTCCAAAACGTTAGCACTAATTGTATGACAGACAAACCTATTTCAGCAAAAATCATCTTGACATTAAATGACAAGAAAACGACTGGCGAAGAATTTCTTGCTCTGTCTAATACGTTATACAGACAAAATCTAATTCACTATGAACCAAGGGAGTTAAGACAAATAGGCAAACACCTCGAATTGACTGTAACATTTTATGATATAAATTCATTTAAAAACTGGACTAAAAACGAAGAAGTTAAAACGTATCATTTAGAAAAACATAAATCAATACTTCTTGGGAAACCTAAAACTGTTAGAGAAAAGGATTTATTAATTGAGGTAGACAACATAAAAAATTGTACATGCAAGAAATCAAAATTCTATATTCTAAGAGGGCGCTCGTGGCAACACGTTGACGAATTATTCTGTAGTAATTGTTTTGGACAAGTCCCTTATTCTCGAGTTCCATTAAATATTGACATTGAAGGCTGGCAAAGACAGCACCAAAGAATCTATTTAAACTGGTTAGAAAGTGGTGTGTTAGAAAAAGCTGCCTATAAAGAACTTGTGAACTATAAAAAAGGGAAGCTAAATATTGAAGGAGAAAGAATACGAAAAGAACTATCCTCTTTTTTCAAAATACCTGTTTACATTTCCTACTTTGTGGAACAACCAGACATCAACCATCCGTGCCTTGTTTGCGAAAAAAAAGGTATTAAATCAGGGCTAAAAAGACCTAGTACTATTTGTAAGACTTGTAATACAATCTTTGGTGACGAAAATATATAAGAACAACTAGTGCTAACACAACCTACCAAAAATGCGGGCTGACATCAAAGCATTTGCAATAAATGCCGCTCCGCGAAAGACTCCCGATAGCTATCGGGACATTTTCGCTTTGCAAATGCCTAGAAACATAAATAAATGAAGTTCACCTGCAAAAAAATATCAATCAGTGACGAAAGATTTGGCTGTACGCTGACTCTTTCAGACGAAGAAGATAATATAGATGTTGAAAATATGACAACAGAAGAATTGATGAACTCTTCGAAACAATATATATTACTTCAAAGAACTTACCGTGAGGACAAATTTGAAAAGGATCATTACTACATAGAGACGAGTGTTCCAAATAAAACAGGAAAACTAGAAGAATTTAGTGTTAACTTATTTCGGACACAATTTATTATGACCTGGGAGAATGAAATATTTAAAATTGACATCAACGTTGACGATACAATATTCGAAAATTTAAAGCGAATACTGATAAAAATAACTAATAAAAAAGGACTGGTAATTTTTCACTAAAATAGACCTGTACAAATATAAAAGAAACGCCAGCTGCTACCAGCTAAGGCTTTGTTGCGCTTAGAAAACGTACAACGAAGCCTGGTTTGCGCGGAACCTGTTTTTAGATAATAATAATTTTCTATGGGTTTTGCGTCTTAAAAAATTAGCGAATTTAAATTTAAGAAATCGATTTTACTTTTTGTTTTTTTGATCGACTTTGTTTTTGGCAAATTTCTCTTCTTTTTGTATCTTTTAAGTATGAAATCTTCGACACTACAACCAAGAAAAATTAGCCTCATTGAATACCTTTTAGGAATTCAGGATGAAAAAGTATTCGCTAAAGTGGAAGCAAATATTCATAAAAGTATAAAATCAGTTAAACCTAGCGACATTATCTTCTCAAAAGACGAATTAATTAAGCAAACTGAATTTTCAAATAAGCAAATAAAGAAAGGACACGTTCTAAATCAGAAAGACTTGGAAACGCAATCTCAAAATTGGTAAGCCTAATTCTTTATGAGACAAATCATTTGGACTAACTTTGCAATCTCTGAACTAAAAACATTTACATTTATTATCGTATGGTTGCATCGAACAAGGTAGCAGACAAAATACGAAAATCAATTTTTGACGGAACGAAACCTTTAATTAAACAACCACTAATTGGCGCAGTTGAGGAAAATCTTATAGACCTAGGTCAAGGACATCGATATATTGTTGTAGACAACTATAAAATAATTTATAGAGTTATTCAACTTGACATTTACATAACCGACATTTTTGAATGCAGGCAAAACCCTAAAAAAATAAAAAAGCGGAATTAAGCCCGAACCGCTAACACGCCCTTCTTCGCAGATGCAAAAACTATTCTTTTTCTTTCTTTCCAAAACTGTAATTCAACGCACAGCTTAATCTTCCGGCGCTTTTTAAATTGCCGTTTTTAACTTCTTCGTAAGCAGTAAACTGCCATGCTAAGTTTATAGAAAAAGATTTGTAATACATATCTAAACCTGGTCCTAACAATAAAGAATTCATATCTGTGTTTTTCTGCAATTCGTTTTTAATTTTCAAGCCTTTAGTGTTTTCATAATTCGCTTGAATTGATGGATACAGTATCACATTTTTTATTGTTACTTTATAAAACACCGATGCAAAATCATTATGGCTATTGCTTAATTTTTCGTGAAACTTATTTTGTCCGTTTGCCTTATAATTTAAACTTACACTAGCTCCTAGCTTTTTTGTCATCACTACATAATTTAAGTAAGCAAAACCATCTACACTTCCAGTGCCAGATTGCATTTCAAATGGCAACCTATCACTGTGTTTATCATGTGCATAATAATTACCAGTAGGTAGTTTTATACCAAGTCCTAAAATTAATTTATGTCGTATTTTTTTGTCTTTTGGCGTGATGATATGATAACCTGCATTAAAAGATACATCACCTATACCTGTATGAGAAACATACTCATCATCTGTTTTTGATTTATTATTGAGTAATGGTACAAACACATTTAACTCTAATTGTTTTAACACAAAGTATTTAAAACGTAATTCAAAAATCTTATATGATTCAAAATCTTTACTTGAATATTTTCTAACAACGCCTGAATCTAAAGGTTCATCAACATGAGCAATACGATAAGCAGATTTAGGAAAAAATTGGCTTTGAGATTGATAATTTCTATACCCATTAAATACACGATAACGATGTAAAAATGAAATACTACTTTTGTTATCATAAGGTGTTATCCCCATATAATTGCCGCAAATATCACAGGCAAACAGATTTGATGTTACTGTTATACTTAAAAGTATAAAAAATATCTTTAGTCCTTTCATTCTTAATTTCATTTTGATAAATCAGCAGAGCGGAAACAAAAAAAATTCTTGAATCCGCTCAAGCTGACAGTAGATAAAAAGATTAATTATTATGGATGTGTTCAACTTTAAACATATCAGCATAATTATTTGCCACATTATTTGCTGTGGCACCTGGTATGTGCACTGTATGTGTGGTAGAGAAATCAATTGCTGTAGGAGTTTTAAACCACTCTAATAAATCGCTTGACATGTGAATAGTAGGAGCAACTGAGCTTGTTACTTTTGCCGTATCACCATTAAAAGAAGGGGAAATTACTTTCATTGTTTTATTTGCAGCAGAAAATCCGCCTATATGAAATTTTAAATTATTGCCCACAGCAGGCGATTGAGGAGAAGTGCCTTCAAATTTTGCCATAATATAACCACTATTCCAGTCCCAAAACATTCCCTTAGCAGGATCTAACGCTCCAGTTTGTGCGCCTGAATTGTTTTTAGCACTATCCACACCAATCATAAACTCAATAGATTTATAATTACCAAAAGGCACGTTTGGAATAGTTACTAAAGTAGAGGCGGCATCTGCATGATCAACTAAATGATAACTGTTAGGCTCTGCCCAAACTGAATTATCAATTTTAGTGATTTTAATGTTGCTGATATAATATTTATATAATGTTACATTAAATGTATTTCCTGCTTGATTAGTATAGGTTTGAGTGCTAAACACTAAAGCATTTGTATCAACCATAGCTTCAAAATAAATTTTTAAATTATTTGTGTTTGCTGGTGCTTCTGGCAAAGGCTCTGGCTCTGCCACTGAATCTTTTTTACAATTAGTAAGCGTTAATATGATTAATGTAATTGTGGCAATTTTAAATAAATTTTTCATTTTTAATATTGTTTAATGTTTTTAGTTATAGTTTAATTCCTCATTTAATACTTTATGGTTAATCCAGTATTTAATTATCATAAATGGTTTGATTAATCTTAAGGCTATTTTTTGAGCCGTAGATTTTTCCAGGTTCCCCTCTGGATTCATAATAGCAGTAATGTATTTTTTAATTAAACGGTATTCGTTTAATAACAAAAGCACCAATGCTATAAAAACATATAATAACATGTTGATATAGTTTATAATTTATAATTACTTCTTGATATAACTAATATATCCTTACACTGCTCAAAATCGAACAATGTAAAATCAATAAAATATAAGGTAACTATAAACTTGGCGGATGAAATACAGAAGACAAAAAATTGTTTGGTAAACTTTTTGTTTGACTAATGCTATAGTCTTGATTTTTAGAGATTGGAACAAATAAAAAGGTCATAAAACCTGTTCTTAATTCTGATTTTTCAGCCTTATCCTTAATTGATGAAGAAGAATCTGATTGACGTTTATCTTCTTTCTTTAATTCTTTATCTAAATAACATTTGGCAGCACAACAGCTTTTAGGTTTGTTCTTGTTTTCACAAAGGGTTTCTGCTAATTGTTTTTGATTGGATTTGAATTGAAAGTAAATAACTGTTTTGGCTACAGATTGGTAGCTGAAACTGATGAGCAAGAACAAAGAAAATAAAATATGTAATCGCTTTTTCATGTTTATCTTGCTGCAAAATTACAAATTAATTTAATTGCTCCCACAACATATCTTTTAACTCCTGGATATTATGTCCAGATTGAGCAGAGATAAACAAATAAGGGATTTTAAATTTACCTTTCATTCGTTTTTTTAAATCTTTTTCTAATTCGTCAATTAATTCTTCATCAATCGTATCGCATTTAGTAATGGCTAAAATGCGTTGCTTATCTGCTAACTCAGGATTATATTGTTTTAATTCGTTTAATAAAATTTTATACTCTTCGTAAATATTGTCGCTTTGGCAACTCACCATAAATAATAAAGTGGAATTACGTTCAATATGACGTAAGAAACGAACGCCTAGTCCTTTACCTTCACTGGCTCCTTCAATAATTCCAGGAATATCGGCCATCACAAAACTTTTGTAATCGCGATATGGTACAATTCCTAAATTAGGAACTAAAGTTGTAAATGGATAATTGGCAATTTCGGGTTTAGCCGCCGAAACAACGGATAACAAAGTGGATTTACCTGCATTAGGAAAACCAACCAAACCAACATCTGCTAATACTTTTAATTCTAAAATTTTCCACTCTTCTTTCCCTTCTTCGCCTGGTTGAGAGTAACGTGGTGTTTGATTGGTTGGAGATTTAAAATGTGCGTTTCCTCTTCCTCCCATTCCACCTGGTAATAAAACAATTTCTTGTCCTTCTTCGGTAATTTCGCAAATAAATTCGCCAGTTTCTAAATCACGAGCAATGGTTCCTAATGGAACATCTAAAATTTCATCATCACCCTCTTTACCAGATTTGTGAGAAGAACCACCATCGCCACCTTGTTTAGCAATAATATGTTTACGGTACTTTAAATGGATTAATGTCCAAAATTGTTTATTACCGCGTAAAATAATATGTCCGCCACGGCCACCATCTCCTCCATCTGGCCCACCAAAAGCCGTTAGCTTATCGCGATGTAAATGCGTAGAGCCCTTACCGCCTTTGCCACTTCGGCAACAAATCCTTACGTAATCAACAAAATTAGTATCCACTTCAATAGGTTTAAGATTTAAGAAGTAAGGTTCAAGGATTAAACACCATCAAACCTTACTGAAAAATCAACATTATTTTTTCTTCTTAACTACTTTTTTAGCAGCCTTTTTAGGAGCAACTTTTTTAACTACTTTTTTACCTGCCTTGCCGGTAGGCAGGGGAGCAGATTTTTTTGTAGGTTTTTTAACTACTACTTTTTTAGTAACCTTTTTAACTGCTTTCTTAGGAGCTACTTTTTTAGCAATTTTCTTAACTGCTTTTTTTACTGCCTTTTTAGCTATAGGTTTTTTAGCAGTAGCTTTTTTTACAGCTTTCTTTGGCGCTACTTTTTTTTCAACCTTCTTCGGACTTGCTTTTTTCACAACCTTTTTAGGAGTAACTTTTTTAGCTGCTTTCTTCACAGATTTTTTTGGAGCAGATTTTTTTGCAGTCTTAGAAGCTGCTTTTTTTGAAGCTTTCTTCACTGCAGGTTTAGAAGTTGTTTTTTTACCTGCCTTGCCGGTAGGCAGGGTGGCTGCCTTTACAACTTTCTTAGCTGCCGATTTTGATTTTGGAGCTTCTATTTTTTTAGCAGGCGCTACATTTCTTACTTCCTCAATATCTTTCTTTAGTTCATCAGATATTTCAGTGGCTACTTCAAAATCATTAATGGTTAAATCTAAATGTTCGATGTCATTTTCTAACATGGTTAATTCAATTTCAGCTTTTACAAAAGTAATGCGCTCTGTTAATTGATTAAAGATAGATTCGATAGAACCAATTCCATTAATTGAATGAAATTTAGCTTGCTCAGAATAATATTTTTTTAATGGTAAGGTTTTGTTATTGTACTCGTTAACACGATTTCTGATAATATCTTCATTCGCATCATCAGGTCTTCCCGATTCTTTACCACGTAATAATAAACGTTTCACTAATTCTTCATTATCAACTTCTAAAGCCAACATAGCACTGATTGCAGTTCCCTTCTTTTGCAATAAATCATCTAAAGCTACGGCTTGAGCTTGTGTGCGAGGAAAACCATCAAAAATAAAACCATTTGCATTAGGATTTGCATCTAGTTTAGATTCAATCATTCCAATCACAATTTCATCGCTTACTAAATCACCACGATCCATTATTTGTTTTGCTTCCATTCCAAGAGCTGTTCCTCTTGCAATTTCGCTACGTAAAATATCACCAGTAGATAAATGTACTAAGCCATATTTTGCAATTAACTTTTCAGATTGAGTGCCTTTGCCGGCACCTGGAGGTCCAAATAAAACGATGTTTAACATGTTGCTCATAGTTGATGTTTTTATTATTTATTATTTATTATTTTTTGAATTTTTATCTTTTATTTATCTAAAACGTAAATTTCTTTCATGTTTCTTCCCAGTCCATCATAATCTAACCCATAACCTATAACAAAGACATTAGGTATTTCCATTCCCACATAATCAATAGGAGTATTTTTTTTATATGCTTCAGGTTTTAATAAAAATGAAGCTACTTTAATCTGCTTAACTTCTTTTTTAATTAATAATGCTACTAGCTTTTCTAAGGTCACTCCAGTGTCCACAATATCTTCAACTACCACAACTGTTCTTCCTTTAATTTCTTCCGTTAAGCCAATCATTTCGGTAACGGTTCCTGTACTGCTAGTTCCATGATAAGAAGCTAATTTAATAAAAGAAATTTCGCAAGGAATAGTTACTTCTTTTAATAAATCTGCTGCAAACATAAACGAGCCATTTAATACCACTAAAAACAAAGGCATATCATTTACCAAATCGATATTTATTTTTTGAGCCAATTGTTTTACACTTGCCGAAATTTTATCAGTAGTAATAAATGGGACAAAAGTTTTATCTTTTAAAGTAACACGTTGCATCACGAAGGTTTTGTAAAAACACAAATATAATAACAATTTTACGAGGAAAATAGGGCATTGCTAAAATATACCTCATTAAATTTAGGCTCATTTAAAGTTTCTTAAAAGGCTATTTTACAGCGTTCTTTTGAAAAAAGATGTTTATTTGAATCCACTTCAAGAAGCGTTTTTGCGTTATCAAGTTCTTTTTTATAAGTGTTTTTTAATTCTTTTCGTTTAATCGCTTCTAAAAAACGACGTGCATCCTCCCTATTTTCAAGAATTAACCCAGGAACTTTAGTCACTTGTCCGTTTTCATCCTTTGCTACCATGGTAAAATAAGAAGTATTGGTATGTTTAACCGTTCCAATTTTAAAATCTTCTGCAATCACTTTAATTCCTATCACCAGTGATGAATTTCCAACATAATTGACAGAGGCAAACATTGAAACCATTTCTCCAACATCTACAGGTTGTAAAAATTCTACATTATCGACCGATACGGTTACGCAATAATTACCAGCATGCTTAGAGGCACAGGCGTATGCAACTTTATCCATTAAGGATAATAAAATACCTCCATGAATTTTTCCTCCAAAATTTGCATAAGAAGGGATCATTAATTCGGTAAGGGTAGTTTGCGAATAGCTAACAGACTTGTAGATTTCTTCCATAGAGTTTTAATTATGTATCAAATTTAAATATATTGAATCAAACTCTTCCAAATTTAATTTCATATAAATCAGTAGATTTGTTGGCCGTGAAGAATACCCTTAAAAATACTCATCTTAAAGAAACTGTTTCTTTATCAATTCCTTTGATTTTAAACCAAATCGGACATATTATCACCGGAATGGTGGATAATATTTTTTTAGGGAGATTAGGAAATACCGAACAGGCTGCGGGGATATTATCTAATAATTTATATATGATTTTGCTAGTATTTAGCATAGGCATGAGTTATGTATTAACCCCTGCCATTACTGATGCTCACGTCAATCAAAACGAAAAAGAAAAAGCCTCGATATTTAAAAACTCGCTATTCATTAATATGTTAGTGGCAATAGCTCTTTTCATTATTTTATTTTTTTTATCTCCCATACTAGGGCATATGCAACAACCTGAAGATGTTGTGAAATTAGCTATTCCTTTTTTTAATGTGTTAATTTTTTCAATTATTCCAGTGGCGTTATTTTTTGTTTGTAAACAATATACCGAGGGATTAAGCAATACCCGAGCCGCCATGTATATTAGTGTTGGAGGAAATTTGCTAAATATCATATTAAACTATTTATTGATTTATGGTAAAGCAGGCTTACCTGAGTTAGGCTATATGGGTTCATGCTGGGCGACTTTTATTGCACGAGTATTTATGGGAATTGGGTTTTTAATTTTTGTATTTAAAAACCCAACAGTTAACTCTTTTGCTAAATATTACAAGGAAGCAAAAATAAATGCGCAACATTTTTGGCCATTATTAAAAGACGGCTTAGCATCTGCTTTACAATTTACTTTTGAAGTAGCCGCTTTTGCCATTGCGGGTTTACTAGCAGGTGTGTTTGGTAAAGAACAAATTGACGCGCATGGGATTGCCCTGAGTTTAGCGGCATTTACATATATGTTTGCTAGTGGTATTGGAAGCGCTACTACTATTAGAGTGGGTAATTTTTATGCTAAAAATGATTTAGTGAATTTAAAATTAGCCATTAAAACGTCGTATAAATCAGTAATTGTAACCATGGGAATAATGGCATTAATTTTTATAAGCCTAAATACCATTTTACCAACCATCTTTAGTAGCGACCAAGAAATAATTTTAATAGCATCAAAATTGCTATTATTTGCGGCGTTATTTCAGTTGTTTGACGGAGCCCAAGTAGTTGCTATCGGAACACTAAGAGGCTTGGAAGATTATAAATATCCAACCTATATAGCCTTTATTGGTTATTGGATTATTGCTTTACCGTTGTGCTACGTATTTGCATTTACCTTAGGCTACAAAGTATATGGTGTATGGTTAGCATTAAGCATTGGACTAGGCTTTGTTGCTATTGCGTTATCCATTAGAATTAGAAACTTAATAAGATTGAAGTCTTCTATATTAGTATAAAATACAAACTCGCCAAAGCAAATAAGCCAAACACCGTTAGTAATCCATTTATGCTTAAATGTCGGTTAACTTTGTAAATAAAAAAACCCATACACAAGGCAAAAATAATAATCGTAAATGTTGGATAGGTGTATATTTGCCAAAACAATTGGTTGTCATTTGCCAATTTCACTTTAATAACTTTATTGAAAATTAAGTCCCGTCCAATATATAAAACATCATTTAGTTGAGGTTCATCATATAAATTATTAGTCTTTACTGAAATAAATTCTCCTTGATTAGTTGTAAATTCAATATCCGAAATATTTGGCTTCTGGAGCTCTCTATTAAATGAACTATAAGAACAATGAACATCAGCTAAAGTGGCAATTTGCCAATTGCAACATATAACTATACTTAATAAACAATAAGAAAGAAATCCTGCTAAAACAATATTTGTACGATTTAAAACTTTATAAAATACTGTTTTTTTAAAATCTTCAACTCGTTTAAGTTCTTTTAGTTTTTTAATTTCTTTTACATAAAATAACTCTTCTTTAGAGAGAGGGATTCGATGCTTTCTCTTCGGATGTTCTTCCTGCATGAAAATTATTAACTAAAGATTGATTTTTTTCTCCAACAAATAATTATTTCTATCAGAAGAGTTTCTTAAAATTAACTCGCCAATAAACCCTGCTAAAAACAACATAGTTCCTAAAACCATAGAAGTTAACGCAATAAAAAAAGAAGGGCGTTGAGTTAATAAACGAGCAGGAACATGAATAATAAATACATGGTATAATTTATCAAAACCTAAATACACTGTAGCGCAAAAACCAACTACAAACATCAATGTTCCTATTAATCCAAAAAAGTGCATTGGCCTCTTACCAAACTTTGATAAAAAAGTAATCGTTAATAAATCCAAGAAACCATTGATAAAGCGATCCCAACCAAATTTACTCACACCATATTTACGAGCTTGATGCTGAACAACCTTCTCACCAATATTATAAAACCCAGCATTTTTAGCTAATACAGGAATAAAACGATGCATTTCTCCGTATATCTCAATGCTCTTCACTACTTCCTTGCGATAGGCTTTTAAACCACAATTCATATCATGTAACTTAATGCCTGATATCTTTCGGTTTGTCCAGTTATATAATTTAGAAGGAATGTTTTTAGTAAAGGTATTATCAAATCGTTTTTGTTTCCAGCCACTCACTAAATCATAATTCCCAGTTGTAATCATTTGATATAATTCAGGAATTTCATCTGGAGAATCTTGTAAATCAGCGTCCATAGTAATAACTACATCTCCTTGAGCTGCTTCAAATCCAACATGTAAACCAGGAGATTTACCGTAATTACGACGAAACTTAATTGCTTTAACACAATGGTTTTTAGCTGCTAAAGATTCTATGACTTGCCATGATTTATCTTTACTCCCATCATCTACAAACAATATTTCGTAAGTGAATTTATTTTCATCCATCACACGCTTAATCCAATCATGAAGTTCGGGCAAAGATTCTTCTTCGTTAAATAAAGGAATGACAACTGAAATGTTCATAGAGTGAGGTTAATGAAAGCCTAAATATAACTAAGATAAAATTTTTATCAAAATTATGTAAATAATGGAATAATTTATATACTTTTGTCGCGGGTAAGTCTTTCACGACCAGCTCCTGTCAAATCCCCCAGGATGGGAACATAGCAAGGGTAGATGGTTGAGCGGTGCGATGAAAGTAGCTTACCCTTTTTTTGTGCCTTTTTTTTCGAAATTACAGTATGCACTGGTTTTATTTTGGGCGTTCGGTCGGGCTATCTCTTCAATCTTTTTTATGGCCCTTCACTTCGGCAAGCTCAGTGCGCGGGCAATAAAAAAGGATTTTCGTTCTATCCCTAACGCATCATACTAAATGTAATCTTCAATTAAAAACAAGTCATTAGAATTGTAAACTTATTCCGCGTGAAGGATTGAAGTGTAAATCCTTTTTTGTTTGGTACCTGAGCTTGCCGAAGTTCAAACAAAAAAGATTGAAACGAAAAGCCTGGCCACTTTTCGTGGCACGCCCAAAGCTTTCAAATTCATATATAATGCTTCTGCAAGTTAATTAAATAAAAAAACGCTGTATAGTATAATAACCACACAGCGTTTTAAAAAGCAAAACATATTATTTACTTAAATATAAATTTCTCTCGCTATAAATGTTTTGGAAATATTCATCCTGTAAGCTATCAATAAAGTAAATCGCTTCACCAGTTGATTTCATTTCAGGCCCTAATTCTTTTTGAATCTCAGGGAATTTCTCATAACTAAATACTGGGATTTTAATCGCATAGCCCTTTTTCTTAGGAGCAAAAGTGAAATCTTTTACTTTAGCGCCCAACATTACTTTTGTTGCATAATTCACATAAGGCTCATCGTATGCTTTGGCTATAAATGGAACCGTACGTGACGCGCGAGGATTTGCTTCAATAATATAAACTACCTCATCTTTAATAGCGAATTGAATATTTAATAATCCAACGGTGTTTAAAGCAACCGCAATGGTCTTAGTATACTCTTCCATTTGTTTCAAAACCTTTTCTGATAAATCAAATGTTGGTAATACTGCGTAACTATCTCCACTATGAATACCTGCAGGCTCAATATGTTCCATCATACCAATAATGTAAACATCTTTACCGTCACAAATCGAATCAGATTCTGCTTCGATAGCGCCTTGCAAGAAATGATCTAACAATACTTGGTTTCCTGGTAAATCATGTAACAACTTCACTACATGTTGTTCTAACTCTTCTTCATTAATAACAATCTTCATCGATTGTCCACCTAATACATAACTCGGGCGAACTAATAAAGGGAAGCCTAATTCTTTTGATAAAGTAATGGCTTCTTCCGCATCTGTAATCACACCAAATTTTGGATAAGGAATATTATTTTCTTTTAATAAGTTCGAGAATCTTCCTCTATCTTCCGCTAAATCCAATGATTTAAAATCAGTTCCAATAATTTTAATGCCGTAACGCTCTAATTTCTCTGCTAATTTTAAAGCTGTTTGTCCGCCTAATTGAACAATAACGCCTTCAGGTTTTTCGTGCAAGATGATATCATAAATATGCTCCCAGAAAACTGGTTCAAAATATAATTTATCGGCTGTACTAAAATCTGTACTAACGGTTTCGGGGTTACAGTTAATCATAATGGTTTCGTAACCCATTTCTTTAGCAGCTAAAACACCGTGTACACAACTGTAATCAAACTCAATACCTTGTCCGATACGGTTAGGACCAGAACCTAAAATAATAACTTTCTTTTTGTCGGTACGAATACTTTCGTTTTCGTCTTCAAACGTTGAATAGTAATATGGTGTTTTTGCTTCAAACTCAGCCGCGCAAGTATCAACCATTTTAAATACGCGATTGATGTTCATTTCCTTACGCTTCGTATACACTTCACTTTCTAAACAACGTAATAAATGCGCTACTTGTCTATCAGCGTAACCCATTTGTTTAACTTCGTATAATAAATCTCTTGGAATGTCTGCTAAACGGTATTTACTTACTTCGCGCTCTAAAGCAATCATTTGTTCGATTTGCTCTAAGAACCACATATCAATACGTGTTAATTTTTGAATGGTTTTGATAGAGATACCCAATTTCATGGCATCATAAATCATAAACAAACGATTCCAACTTGGACGCTCTAATCCAGCTAATAATTCAGCTTGATTGGTGTTTTCTTTTCCATCAGCTCCTAAACCATTACGTTTAATTTCTAATGATTGACAAGCTTTTTGCAATGCCTCTTGAAAAGAACGACCAATGGCCATAACCTCTCCAACCGATTTCATTTGGAAACCTAATTCGCGATTACAACCTTTAAATTTATCAAAGTTCCAACGAGGAATTTTTACGATAACATAATCTAATGTTGGTTCAAAGTAAGCAGACGTTTGTTTAGTAATTTGATTTTGCAATTCATCTAATGTATAACCAATCGCTAATTTACTAGCAATACGTGCAATTGGATAACCTGTTGCTTTACTTGCTAATGCTGATGAACGAGATACACGTGGGTTAATTTCAATAGCAATGATTTCTTCTTTTTCATCATCACTTACAGCAAATTGTACATTACAGCCACCAGAGAAATTACCAATACTGCGCATCATTTTAATAGCCATGGTACGCATTTTTTGATACGTGCTATCGCTTAATGTTTGCGCAGGCGCTACAGTAATACTATCGCCTGTATGCACGCCCATTGGATCGAAGTTTTCGATAGAACAAATAATAGCAACGTTATCGTTTTTATCACGTAACAATTCTAATTCATATTCTTTCCAACCTAAAACTGCTTTATCAATTAATACTTCATGTATTGGCGAAGTTTGTAAACCTCTATTTAATAAATGATCGTAATCTTCTTTTTTGTACACGACTGAACCACCGCTTCCACCAAGGGTAAACGAAGGACGAATCACTAATGGAAATCCAAATTCTTGTGCGATAGATTTACCTTCTAAAAAAGATTTAGCGATTTTACTTGGAGCCATACCTACTCCAATTTCATTCATTCTCATTCTGAATAAATCTCTATCCTCTGTTACTTTAATGGCATCAATATCAACACCAATCATTTTCACACCGTACTTTTCCCAAATCCCTAAATCATCACATTTCAAGGCTAAGTTCAAAGCTGTTTGTCCACCCATGGTAGGCAATACTGCGTCAATTTTACGTTCTTCTAATATTTTTACAATTGATTTAACTTCTAATGGCAATAAATAAATGTGATCTGCTGTGACTTTATCTGTCATAATCGTTGCAGGATTTGAGTTAATTAACGTTACCTCAATACCTTCTTCACGAAGACTTTTTGCAGATTGCGAACCTGAATAATCAAACTCACACGCTTGCCCAATAATAATAGGACCAGAACCAATAATTAAAACGGATTTTATAGATGTATCTTTCATAATTTATGTTTGATGTTTCTGGTTTGAAGTTGTGAAGCTGTTAAGACAAATTAACTTGAAACATTATACAAGAAACCTGAAACTGGCTACAAAAAAATAAACTTGGTAAAGATAGTGCTTTGATACACTTTACCATTATTAAGATTTTAACATTTAATTAATAATTGCGGTTTTATTTTAATTTGTAAGTTTGAGTATTGATTTCTTTCAAAAACATACTTATTTCAGCATTACTTATATTTCTTGTCTTTATTTCTAAAGCACAAGATGATTATACGACTCCCACGCCCAAAGATTACAGTAAACAACCTGCAAAAAATGCGGGATTTATTGAGTTAGGAGGAAATGCGGGATTATTGTCCCTAAATTTTGATAGAATTTACTATTATAAAGATAAATTGAAAATAAGCGCAAGAGTTGGTTTTGCTCCTCACTTTAATGGTATTTATATTGAACAAGAATATGTTTTAGAAAATAATTTTATACTTTTTACAAATCCCCATCATTTAGAATTGGGACTTGGCGCCACACTTCAAAGAAGATATAATGAAAAGCCAGGCCAAATTGATAATTACTTTTGGGAAAACATCTTATTTAGTGTTTGGAGATGCGGATATCGCTACCAAAAACAAGATGACGGATTTTTCTTTAGAGCAGGATTGACCCCTATTTTTATGAGTAAGGATGCCGAAGGATTTCACTCTAACTACTTCCAGTTTTGGGCTGGGGTTAGCGTTGGAGTAAGTTTTTAGTCAATAATTCTTAACTCGATTGAGTTGAGTAAAATTGTATCTTGATATTTAGATACTGCTTTTATATCACTAATAAACATTTTACTTCTCCTGTCAACTTGTAATAAATGATTTCTCCATTCTAACGGAATTGAATCAGCGCTACTAAGTGCGCTCATGCAAAGTTTTCCATGCGATTTGTAAAATAGTTCATATGATATAATTCTTAAATCAATAGTATTACTAGAAATTACAAGTTTGTTTTTAGGGTTATATAAATCCGTAAGTTTAATTGTTCCATTATAATAATTACAAAACGTTACATGCCATGGCGATTCGCTTTGAATTAAAGATGGTTTTTGAGTTTCTTTTTTTACTATAATTTTTTGAGTCTGAGAAAACGTATTTAGACTTAGTGAAAAAAATATCGCAACTAAAAATTTCATTTTAATTACTAAAACTATTTTTATTAAACACCCCTAGTACTTCACCTTTTAATTCTTTTCCAACAATTCCTGAATTTTTATTTGCAGCAACTATATGTGATTTTTCAAATACATATTTTTTAGTTGGGTTAAACAAGGTTAAGTTAGCCTCAGCTCCTTCTTTAATGCTTACTGCATCAAGTCCCAAAATAGAACGAGGATTTTTTGTTAAAGCATCAACTATGTTTTCTAAAGATAATTTTGAACTTAAAGCGGTATTTAAAACGCCAAAACAACTTTCTAATCCAATCATCCCGTTATCCGCCAAATCAAATTCTAAATCTTTGCTTTCAATATCTTGCGGTGCATGATCACTCACAATCACATCAATAACACCATCCGCTAATCCTTTTTTCAAAGCATCAACATCTTCTTTAGTTCTTAATGGAGGATTTACTTTGTAATTAGTATCAAAGCCTTCTAGCTCTGAATCGTCTAACAATAAATTATACGCCGCTACACCACAGGTAATATTTAATTTTTTAGCTTTTGCTTTTTTAATCAATTCAACACTTCCTTTAGTACTAATTGTAGGAATATGCATTTTACCTCCAGTGTATTCTAAAATTTGGATGTTACGTTGCAACATAATTTCTTCAGCTAACGCAGGAATTCCTTTTAATCCTAACTTGGTAGACGTTACTCCCTCGTTTACCAATCCATCATGCGAAATAGTTTTATCATCGCAATGTGTAATGATAAAACTATTAATGTTTTGAGAATATTGTAATGCTCTTAAAATTAAGCCTGCATCTTTTGTGGATTTTTTATAATCGCTAAAAGCCACAGCGCCAGATAATTTCATGTCATACATTTCCGATAAATCTTTACCTTCTTGATTGAGGCTTAATGTTCCTACAGGCAACACATCTACCAAATTCTCTTTTGTTCTATTAGCAACATATTCAATTTGTGCTTTGTTATGTAAAGGAGGATTTGTTCCACTCATCAAACACACACTTGTAAATCCGCCTTTTGCAGCACTTTTTAAACCATTACTTAATGTTTCCTTATGTTCGTAACCTGGGTCGCAAAAATTTACTTGCATATCTAACCAGCCAGCAGATACATGCATGCCTTCAGCCTCAACAGTTTTTATACCTTTTTCAGGAGTAATTGATTTTTTAATTTGAGTAATAACTCCTTTTTCAATTAAGATGTCTACAACTCTTCCATTATGGCTGCTGTCAGAATCTACTATCGTGGCTTGTTTAATTAATATATTCATCTTATTGAGTGGTTCTATACTTATTGATTACGAAATAATTACGAGTATACGAATCTGTGTATGCAAAGCCCAAACAGTTCGGATTTGTATATTCGTATTAATTCGTATTCACTAATTTTTAAATAATCGTATAATTAATATTTCGGAGGCTAAGAAAATCAAGGCTAAAATTAAAAACAATTTCCATAATTTTTTGCCATCGTTAACTTCTTGTAGGGCATTTGTTAATGTTTTTTCATTTGGCTCAATAATTTGCATGTTTTTTAGTCCTTTTTCATCTATTTGTTTTTGTAAGTCGTCCTTAGTCATAAAAATCATATCCGATTCTTTTCTGTCGAAATTGAAAGCTAAATCTTTCAATGAACTTGTATTTTCAAAAACTTCATAATGACCAGCTTCTGTAATTTGATTTTGAGTGAAAATGCTTGTTGCATTATTCAATAGGCGATGCTCTGGAATTACATCCACTTTTTTATCATCTTTAATGATATGCAATGGCTTATCTGAAAAATTAGAATTTGTATTTAAAACAATAGCTTCATTAATAGCTGTTTTATAATATACTGGCGAAGGCTTTAAACTCAAAATTGACATTTTAATTAATGTTGGCACAAACAAAGCATGCTTTAGTAAATTAGAACAGCTTTCATCAGACGGAATGGATAATAAATAAATTTTACCACTCCCTAATTGATTTAAAGAAATTAAGAATTGTCCGTTTTGCAACAACACTATGCTTTGCGAATTACTATTGGTTGTTTTAGTAAATTCAAAATGCTCAAACACTTTTGGCAAATCCATGCGCTGATCAATTTTATCAAACACACCTTCATACAATCCTTGTTCAAAATTAATGCTTTGTGTTTTTGTATTAACCGTATCTAATTTTGTGATTTGCGGTAATTGTAAATTTTGAAAAGCTGTATTGTATGATTCTAAATCTGACTTTTTATTTGGAAAAACAACAAGACTTCCTCCATTATTTACAAACTTTTGAAGCTCTGATGTTAAACCAGACGTTAACGTGCTTAACTCATTTAACACAATCATATTTGTTTTTGAAAACACACTGTAATCAATAGCTGATTCGTTATTTTCTTGAAATACAAACAAACTATCATTTTGCATTAAAGATTTAAAATTTCCTGAAGTCTTAGTTTCTTTGCCATTAATTACCAAAGCATTAATAGTGGTTTGTGCATTGAAACTAAAATAAAAATTATCGTCATACGTAATTGGATAATCTTCAATTTTTAAAACACCTTTATTAATGCCTTTTGCTTTTACAGTAAAAGAGATATTGGCATTTTTTTTATTTCCAGCGCTTACATTAAAAGAACTTAAGGATACTTGTGCATTATTAATAAATAATTTCAAAGTGCCATTCTCAATATCCTTAGTGCTTTTATTAATAATAATGGCGTGAATAATTTGCTGAGTACCAAATTGCTGAACAGGTGTTTCAAACCATACACTATCAATATATACGTTACTTACTTCGGATGAAGCAATTGGAATACAACTTATGACTATAGAAGTATCTATATCTGCTTTACTAAATACAGACGTGTTTTTTTGAAAATCACTTAATAAAAAAATGCGTTTATTTTTTGAAGAACTGTTTTGTAAAAAATCTTGTTGACGTTTTAATACATCGTTTATTGATTTTGTAGCCGCGGAAATTTTCACCTCGTTTAGTTGTTCTATAAAATCTTCTTTACTCACAAAACGTTGATGTTTAGCCTCAAAATCATTGGTTAGTAATTGAAATTTATCGCTTTCGTTAAATGTGTTAACTATCTCAGTGGCATACTCTTTAGCGTTTTCTAAAAGCGTTCCTTTTTTATTGGTGCTTTCCATACTAAAGCTATTATCAATATAAATACTAATAGCTTTTTCGCCTTGCACGGCTTTTGTTTTGCCAGGAATAAATGGTTGAGCAAAAGCAAATACCAACGAAGCTATAGCTAAAATACGCATGGCTAAAATCAACCATTCTTTGAGTTTGGATTTACTATCGCTTTCTTGTTTTAATTCTTTTAGAAACTGAACATTGGTGAAATACACTTTTTTGTATTTCCTGAAATTGAAAAGATGAATAATAATAGGAATGGCAATTGCAGCTAAGCCAATTAAAAATGTAGGAAACAAAAAATTCATCTTTGTAAAAATAAGAAAATCTTCTGTTTATAGAATAATTTAATCTCATAAAGAGGAAAGCTTTCGAATTTTGATTTTTTGCAACTTATCGGCATACCACGCCATATTTTAAAAATTTTTATAAAAAAAGTCACTTTTTTTCCTGCACCCCCCCCCATATTTTTTAAAATATTTTTCAAAAAAGTGATTTTTTTACTTGCACCCCCCCTTTTTTTGATATAATTTTGGCGAAAAGTTATAAATTTTCAATTTACACCCCTATAAAACTAAAAATCTATGAGCACAAGACGCGTTTTAGCCATGCAAGATGTTGTAAAAAGAACTCCCGTTGAGTTTAATAATAATAATCAACAAGTTTCTCAATACTATGGATCTAATGTATTTGGATTAGATGCCATGCGTGAATTCTTATCAGAAGAAGCATTCAACAGTATCCAAAATTCAATGAATCAAGGAACTATTGTTGAACGTAAAATGGCTGATCAAGTTGCGGCTTGTATGAAAGCTTGGGCGCAAAGCAAAGGAGTAACTCACTTTACACACTGGTTTCAACCTTTATCAGGAGCTACTGCCGAAAAACATGACGGATTTTTTGAGCCTATAGAAGGCGGAAGAGCTATTGAACGTTTCAGCGGAAATGCTTTAGTACAACAAGAACCTGATGCATCATCTTTTCCTAACGGAGGAATTCGTAATACATTTGAAGCTCGTGGCTACACGGCTTGGGACCCAACATCACCAGCATTTATTTGGGGCGAAACTTTATGTATCCCTACTATTTTTATTTCTTACACGGGTGAATCTTTAGATTTCAAAACACCTTTATTAAAATCATTACATGCTATAGATAAAGCAGCAACTGAGGTTTGCCAATATTTTGATAAAAACGTGACTAAAGTTATAGCTACTTTAGGTTGGGAACAAGAATATTTTTTAGTAGATTCTGCTTTATATAATATTCGTTACGATTTACAACAAACTGGCCGTACCTTATTTGGTCACGCTCCAGCTAAAGGTCAGCAATTAGAAGATCACTATTGGGGTTCAATTCCTGAAAGAGTTGCAGCATATATGCGTGATTTTGAATACGAAGCTCATTTATTAGGTATACCAGTTCGTACTCGCCATAATGAAGTTGCGCCTGCTCAATTTGAGTGTGCTCCCGTGTTTGAAGAAACAAATTTAGCAGTTGACCACAACTTGTTGTTAATGGACGTAATGGAAAAAGTAGCAATTCGTCATAACTTTCGTGTATTAATGCACGAAAAACCATACGCAGGTGTTAACGGAAGTGGGAAACATAATAATTGGAGTTTAGCAACAAACACAGGTAAAAATTTATTATCACCAGGCAAAACCCCTAAAACAAACTTACAATTCTTAACATTTTTTGTTAACACTGTAAAAGCTGTTTATGAACATGCTGATTTATTGCGCGCGTCTATTGCTTCTGCTAATAATGACCACCGCTTAGGTGCTAACGAAGCGCCACCAGCAATCATGTCTGTTTTCTTAGGCGAACAATTATCAAAAGTTTTGGATGAATTAGAAAAAGCAGTTCACTCTGGCAAAATGAGTCCTGAAGAGAAAACTGCGTTGAAAATGAATATTGGTCGTATTCCAGATATTTTATTAGATAATACAGATAGAAACAGAACTTCTCCTTTTGCTTTTACAGGAAATAAATTTGAATTCAGAGCTGTTGGATCTTCTGCAAACTGTGGTGGACCAATGACTGTATTGAATTCAATTATGGCTGAACAATTAACTACTTTCAAAAAAGACGTTGACGCATTAATCAACAAAAAAGTAGAAAAAGACGAAGCTATTTTTCAAGTATTAAAAAAATACATTATTGAAAGTAAAAAAATTCGTTTCGAAGGAAATGGCTACGGAGATGCGTGGAAAGTTGAAGCAAAAAAACGTGGGTTAAATAATATTCCTACTACACCAGGTGCTCTAGAGGCAATGATTTCTAAGAAGACATTAAACATGTATGAATCTCAAGGCATTTTAAACCACCGCGAACAAGAAGCTCGTTATGAAATTAGTTTGGAAACTTATACAAAGAAAATTCAAATTGAGTCACGTATTATAGATGACATGGTAAATAATCAAATTATTCCTGCTGCATTAAACTACCAAAAAGGTTTAGTAGAATCAGTAAGAGGGATGAAAGATATTATGACACCTGCAGAGTTTAAAACAGTTGCTAAAACTCAATTGGATTTAATTAAAGAAATTTCTGAAAGAGTAACTATTATTAAAAATGATGCTTATTTAATGACTGAAGAGCGCAAGAAAGCTAACAATTTAGATAATGCCAAAAAACAAGCTCATGCTTATTGTGAAAAAGTAAAACCTTTCTTTGATTCTATACGATATAATGTAGATAAACTAGAAGGAATTGTAGATGATGCTACTTGGCCACTACCAAAATACCGAGAAATGCTTTATTTAAGATAAAAATAACAAAAAAAAACCATTTCATCGGGGTTTTTTGCTAATAAATTATTGAAATTTTAAAATAATACATATATTAGCCCCTTATAAAGTTTAATATACCTATGAAAAACTTAAAAAAACTACTACTATCCACTATCGCTATTATGGCGTTTGTATTTTCTGTAAGTGCTCAGAAAAATTATTTGAAGGATGCTGATTTAGCTTTTGAAAATCATCAGTATTTCAATGCTATAGAACTTTATAAACAGGCTTACACAAAAGTGAAGAAAGCTGATGTAAAATCTAGAATTTTATACAGAACGGCACAATCATACCAAGAAATTAATGAATTAAAATCTGCTGAGACTTATTATAACAAAGCAATTAAAGCTAAATATCCTGATCCAGTTGCTATCTTAAATTTAGCAGACGTCTTAAAAACTCAACAAAGATATGAAGAGGCTATTATAGAATACAACAACTATAAAAAAGAAATGCCTGCTGATGCTCGAGGAGAAAACGGCGTTAAATCTTGTGAATTAGCAAAACAATGGAAAGATGCTAAAAACACTCCAGAAACTCGTTTAAAAGTGGAGCCAATGACTTTGATAAATTCTAAAGAGTCTGATTTTAGCCCCGCATACGCAGATAAAAAATCAACAACTTTAATTTTCACTTCTACTCGTCCAGGTGGGCAGGGTTCAATGGATATTACAAACGGCCAAAATCACTCCGATTTATATGAAACTAAATTAGACAAAAATGGGAAATGGAGTACGCCTGCACCATTAGTTAGTGCAATTAATTCTAAAATGAATGAGGCATCTGTTTCTGTTGCTAAAAAAGGAGATGTAATGTTTATGACACGTTGTCCTGAAGCAAAAGGAAAGCAATTAAAATGTCAACTATATATTTGTAAAAAACAAGGCCCATCTTGGGCTGAACCTGAATTATTACCTTTCTGTGTAGATTCAATCGCTTTTGGTCATCCTGCCATTAACCCAACAGGTGATGTATTGTATTTTACATCTAAATTACCTGGCGGATATGGTGGTAAAGATATCTGGATGAGTACTTACGACAAAAAAGCAAAAGTTTGGGGTCAACCAGTTAACTTAGGCTCAACAGTAAATACTCAAGGAGACGAAATGTATCCATATATGGCCGAAGATGATAAAACTTTATATTTCTCTTCAAACTACCATTTAGGCATGGGTGGTTTAGATATCTTCAAAGCCCAAAAAGGTGCTGACGGTAAATTCACTAAAGCTCCTGAAAACTTAAAATATCCAATGAATTCTGCAGGTGATGACTTTGGTATTATTTTCGAAGGTAAAAAAATAAAAGGATACTTCACTTCAAACCGTGAAGGTGGAAAAGGAAATGATGATATTTATTCATTCATCTTACCTCCATTAAATTTCAACTTAACCGGTACTATAGTTAGTGATGAAAATAATGAACCAGTTACTAATGCTTTTATACATTTAAAAGGATCTAATGGAGACATGTTTGAATTTAAAACGGCCGCTGATGGCAAATATAACTTCAAATTAAAGGAAAACACTTCTTATGAGGTTACTGTTGGCACAGATAAATCAACAATTTCTCAAACATTCAAATTAGGATTTTTAGCTAATAAGGATATGGGTAAATTTACTACAGTTGACGAAAATGAATCAAAGGATTTTGTAAAAGATTTCGCATTAACTCCTGTTAAAGCTGAAATTCGTTTCCCTGCTGTATTATACGCTTTAGGTAAAGCAAATTTATTAGTAGACGTTGCTGGTACTGATCCTTCAAATGACACTCGTAAGCCTCTAAATTCTAAAGATTCATTAAACTTTTTATATCAAACTTTAATTGATAATCCTACTATCGTAGTTGAGTTACAATCACATACAGATAGTCGTGGTGACGACAAATCTAACCAAACCTTATCTGAAGCTCGTGCTAAATCTTGTGTTGATTACTTAATTAATGAGAAAAAAATTCCAACTGCACGTTTAACATCAAAAGGTTGGGGTGAGAAAAAATTATTAATTAAAGATGATCAAATTAATAAAGCAAAAACTAAAGAAGAAAAAGAAGCTTTACACCAAAAAAATCGTCGTACAGTTTTCCGTATTGTTAGTTGGGATTACGTAGATCCAAATGCTCCAAAATCTGATAAACCTATTTACAAACCACAAGTAATAGGTGAAGAAAATTCTGAAGCAATTGAAGACGCTACAGAATCAAACTAATTTTTTAAGATAAAAATCAAAAAAAACCCTTTCATAAATGAAAGGGTTTTTTTATGATATCTATTTTTTAATTTATGTTAATTACGAAGTAGTTAAATTAAATAATGTAATTTTGTTTAGAATTTAAAATTATATAACGAGTGCGAGATATAGTTTGGACAGTTATTGTTATTTGGGTAGTTTGGAAGATTTACAATCTATTTAAAAATGTATCACATAAAAAAACGCAATCTATCTACAAAAACAATAACCACCAACAAAACAACGGTGAAATTAAAATTTAACAAAGCAGAAAACTAAAATCTCATTTCAATCCAAATGATGGAGAATATGTTGATTATGAAGAAATAAAATGATTAAGAAAATCACATATATATATTTCTGTTTTATAATAGTTCAAATGTCCTATTCTCAAGATAACAGATCTTCTTCTATACCTTTTCCAACTCAATCTAATCAACCAATACAGAAAGATTTTAATAGCTTTAAAGAGAGAATATATGTTGGAGGAAACTTAGGCGCTTGGTTTGGCGCCACAACATATGTTAATTTATCTCCCTTAATTGGCTATAAAATAACTAAAGAGTTTTCGATTGGAGGAGGATTCACTTATAATTATTATAGTCAAACCTATCTTGGTCAAAAATACGTAACAACAATTTATGGAGCGAATACATTTGCAAGATATCGAATTCTCGAAAATCTATTTGCTCAAGTTGGTTGGGATAGACTAAGTGTACCCGATTACGTATCGATATTGCCAAATAGCCGAGTATGGGTAGATAATATACTTCTTGGCGGTGGATATAGGCAGGCTTTTTCAGAACGAGGAAGTTTTGTAGCTGTAATATTATATAACATTAATCAAACACCTTTATCGCCTTACCAAAATCCTATTATACAAATAGGATTTAATATTGGATTGTAACTCTAATTTATTACTGAATTAGAAAAATAATTATCATTTTTGCATTTTAAACTCTAGTGTTTGTTTTGGCTGTTGCCAATAGTATACATATCCAGGTATTGATTCAGATAGCTATCGGGATAAATGCAAGGATAAAATTGTCCAGGTGTTGGAATGGTATACAAGTACGCTTGAGGTGCGTATGTCGAAAGACGTGGGAGTTCGAGTCTCCTCCTGGATACAACTAGTAATTTCTGTAAAAAGAAGTTACTAGTTTATTAATTCTGTAACTTTTAGATCTTTACCATGTTATACTAACACAAATCTGTTTAAAACATCGCTTATGATTTAATTTACTCGCGCCTTTCTAAAGTAACTTCGTGTAATTAAAAAATAAGCTCTATGATGTCATTCATTCTTCAAATAACAAATACAATAGCGTCTGCAGTAACCGATACAGCATCTGCTGTTCAACCAGCTGTAACAGGAATTCAAACAACTCCTGAATTACCTCCAAACGAAATTTCATTGTTTAGCATGGTAGCAAAAGGTGGTGTTATGATGATTCCTCTTGCCATTTTGTTACTGCTATCAATTTATGTTATGATAGAAAGACTTTTAACAGTTTCAAAAGCATCAAAAAAGAATGTAACCTTATTAGCAAGTATTAAAGAAATGATTAATAATGGTAATTTAGCCAATGCTCGTAGTCTTTGCAAAAGTGTGAATACACCTGAAGCAATTATGTTAGAGCAAGGTATTTCTCGTATTGGACAATCTATGCAGGAAATACGTGAAGCAATGGATAAAGCTGGATCTTCTGAATTATCTTGTTTAGAAAAAAATATGAGTATTTTAAATATCACAGGACGTATTGCTCCAATGTTTGGATTTATTGGAACTATTATTGGTGTTATTAAAATTTTTTATGATATATCCGTTGCTAAAACAGTTGAAATAGAAGTTATATCTTCTGGTTTATACCAAAAAATGATTACGTCTGGTGGTGGTTTAGTAGTTGGTGTAATTGCATTTATTGGGTACCATTTTTTAAATGCACGTATTGACAAGTTAGCTCATCGCATGGAAGAAACACAAATAGCTTTTTTAGATATTTTAAACGAACCTTCAAAATAAATAAGAAGTCAGAAATGAGATTTTAGAAATAAATCTAACTTCTTAAACCATCAATCTTAAATAAAATGGGATTACGCAAAAAAGCACATAGAGATGCCGAAGTAAGTACAGAGTCACTAAATGACATTATGTTCTTCTTGCTTTTATTCTTCCTTATCTTATCAACTATGGTGAGCCCTAATGCTATTAAGGTAAATTTACCAAGTTCTAAGCCTACAAAACCTGTAGAGAATAATAAAAAACCTATTCATTTAGATGTTTCAAACAATAGAAATTATTTTGTTGAAGGAAAAGAAGTAGATTATTCGGTATTAGAATCAACTTTAGTAGCAGCAATTAATGGTAATCCTGAACCAACTGTAGTATTACAAATGGATAAGGATTTAAGTATACAAGATGCAGTGGATGTAATGATTATAGTAGATAAATTAAAATGCAAAATGGTTTGGGCAACTAAACCTTCAAACGGAAAATAGTCATGATTCTATCTCAGGCTGAAGAAAATAAAAACAAAATTATATCGCTCGTTATTTCGCTAGCGGTTTTTGCATTGCTTTTATTATTCTTGTTCTTATACATTATCATCACACCAAATCCTCCATTTCCTTTAACCGCAGGCGGTGGCGGTGGAATTGAATTTAATATCGGAAACTTAATTGAAGGAACAGGTAATGTTGAAAATAATGGTATTGGTGATGCTGTTCAGGTTGTTGAAAGCACCGAAGTAACTCCTCCTACTACTCAAGAAAATGGTTCTGAAAATTTAGTAACCTCAGATCAAGGAGAGGATATTAATATTACTAAAAACGAATCTAAAAACAATACAACTAACCCAACCACCAATCCAACTGTAGTAATCCCAGTTAAACCAAAAACAGCTGCTGAGTTATTAGCCGAAAAGTTTAATAGAACAAGAGGAAATAATGGGGGCGGCGATGGTAATAGTGGGCATGAAGGAAATGATGGGCGTCCTGATGGAAATCCAAATACGCACGGTAACGGCGGCACTGGAGGCGGAACAGGTGGTGGTGAAGGCTCTGGAGATGGTCCTGGTAAAGGGCTCGGAAAAGGTGGCTATGGATTTAATTTAGCAGGAGCTTCTATTTTAACTCCCCCCCCTTTATCAAAAGACACTAAAGAAGAAGGAAAAGTAGTTGTTGAAATTACTGTAGATAAGAATGGGAAAGTAATTAAAGCAGATCCTAACGGACGAGGTACAACTACAAGTAGTCCAATGCTAAAAGCAAAAGCACGTCAAGCTGCATTAGCAACCACTTTTAATGTGAGTGGAGAATTTGAAGAACAAAAAGGAACAATTACGATTATTTTTAGCTTTTAATTAAAAGAATAAAACGCTAGTGACACTAATTTTTTAAGATTCATTATGATTAGAACACCTATTTCTTTTATCTTATTTAATTATCATAATCAGCTTGCTATTAACGTAATTTAAAATGACCTATCCTCAAACTCTAGATTATTTATTTACTAAGCTCCCGATGTATCAACGAGTTGGTGCAGCAGCTTATAAAGCTGATTTAAATAACACTATTGCTATTTGCAAAGCTTTAGGTAATCCCGAAAAAAAAATTAAATGCATACATATAGCGGGTACTAACGGCAAAGGTTCTTCATCTCACATGTTAGCCGCTGTATTACAACAAGCTGGTTATAGAACTGGTTTATATACATCTCCCCACTTAGTAGATTTTAGAGAACGCATTAAGATTAATGGGAAAGAAATTCCTAAAACTGAAGTCGTAAAATTTGTAGAGGAAAACAAAACTGTATTTGAACAAATCGAACCTTCATTTTTTGAATGGACGGTTGGACTAGCCTTTGATTATTTTGCAAAACAAGAAGTAGATGTAGCTATTATTGAAGTAGGGCTTGGAGGTAGATTAGATTCAACTAATGTGATAAATCCCGTAGCATGTTTAATCACCAATATAGGTTTTGACCACATGATTTTATTAGGAAACACGTTGCCATTAATTGCAGAAGAGAAGGCTGGTATTGTGAAACCAAGAATTCCAGTTACTATTAGCCAAACACAATTAGAGGTTATTTCTGTATTTAATAATAAAGCCAAAGAACTAAAGTCTCCAATTGAATTTGCAGATAAAAACTATAAAGTAATTTCTTACAAGCATGAAAATAATTTTTTATGTCTTGAATTGCTTCATAAAAAAACAAACTCAAAGCATAGTTATAATCTCGATTTACAAGGTAGCTATCAAATAAAAAATGTAATGGGCGTTTTAAACACCATTGAGATTTTAAAACAAGAAGGCTTTTTGATTGAAGATGAAATGATTCATAAAGCTTTGAGCCATGTTCAAAAAATAACCGGCTTACAAGGTAGATGGCAAATTATACAAACCAAGCCATTAGTAATAACTGATACAGGGCATAATCAAGATGGTATTAAAGAAGTATTAGAAAATTTAAAACGTTATGATTACAAAAAACTCCACTTTGTTTTAGGTGTAGTTAACGACAAAGATATTTCAACGATTTTAAAAATGCTGCCTAAAGATGCGACTTATTACTTTTGCAAATCTTCTATTCCTAGAGCCTTAGATGAAAAAGAATTAAGTGCTCAGGCAAAAAAAGAAGGCTTAGATGGAAAAAATTTTAAAACAGTTTCCGAAGCACTCATCGCAGCTAAAAAGCAGGCCAAATTAAATGACCTAATTTTTGTTGGTGGCAGTACCTTTACGGTGGCCGATATTCTGTGAAAAAATCAACAAAAAAGCCATCAGCCAGCTGGCTGATGGCTTTTAAATTTTTAGTCTATGTTATTGAAATACGTTTATTGATCCTTGTTTATCATACGAAACCCCGTCTAAGCCTGTCGCTTTAATAATATAAAAGTAAGTGCCATCTGAAACAATTGCTCCACCTTTATTCTTTCCATCCCATATAACATTTCCAAACGCTGTTGTTTCAAAAATCTTTAAGCCCCAACGATCAAATACCGTGAACGTAATCTCACCCATATTAATCGCATTAAATGTATATACATCATTTTTGCCATCTCCGTTTGGAGTAAAAACATTTGGCACTGTAAAAAACGACAGCAAATCAACTTTAATTAATCTAACTGCGGTATCAACACAAAACCCGTCCTTAGCAGTTAAAACCACTAAATAATTTCCTTGCGAATTATAAATAGTAGAGGTGTTAGTAGTTGTGTAAGTCATTCCATTTCCTAAATCCCAACTATAGTTTGTATTGGCAGAATTACCAATACTAGTGTTAGTAAATGATACAAGTAAAGGCATTAATCCTTTATAGGGATCTGCCACGAAAGTAGCAGTCACAGTTTCATGAGTTACTGCTTGAGTTGCAGTTGCTGTACAACCGTTAGTTGAATTCATTGCCACTACTGTATATGTGCCTGCGTTAGATACATTATATGTATTTCCAGTTACAAGTGGAGTACTTGGAGTCCAACTATAAGAATAAACTCCACCTGTAGTTTGATTAGCAGTTAATTGTAAACTATTCGTTGCACAGGAAATAATGGAAGAAGGAGAAGAGATGTTAACCCCAACTACTGTATTTGAGGCAATGGTTATAATGGATTGGCTAGAACATCCGCCAGTAACCTGAACATTAGTTGTGTATGTGCCTGGAGTTAATATTGGAAGAGTATTAACAGTTGATGTAGCAGTGCTGCTGATCCAAGTAACCACAACGTTTGTATTAGGTGTTGGTATTGTTGTTGCTTGAACGGTCTGATTTGCGCAAGTTAAAAAATTGTTGGCTGGAGTTGTAACAACATTTAAACTTGGAATTAGAGAAGGTGCTGTATACATTGTCTTACATCCAGTAGTTAAATTAGTAGCCGTTAAGGTGTAAACTCCTGTTGCCGTTGAAGTACCCTGACTTCCTATGGGTGTAGGAGGCGTGGTTGGAGCCAACCATCCTAACGCTACCCCGCTTGATGAAGAAGAATTCAGGGTAGTTGTTGAGCCATTACATGTTAAAGTATATAAAGCAATAGGAGCCACCGTATTTGATGTTATAGTAATTGGCACTGTAGCCGTGCAAGAACTTATTGTATTTCTTACTACACAAGAAAAAGAACCTGCTGTATTTACATCAAAATTACTAGTATTAGTATGAGTCCAAACCGCGGTGGTGTTAGTGGCTGTGTTGGCTGTAACGGTTAATGAAGAATTTAAACACGTTAAGTTAGCGCTAAGTGGGTTAATTGTGTATGTAGGGGCATCTGGAAAACTAGCAATAGATACTATTGTAGCGCCTTGGCAACCAAAAGAATCTACAACATTCACTGTATAGTCAGTTCCTGGTGATAGTCCAGTTGCAACAGAACCCGAAGCCGCTGCTGGGTTCCAATTATATATAAAAGGTGAAGTCCCGCTTGCAATGTTAATAGTACCCGATCCAGTTGCATTGGTGCAAGTTGCTTGCACAGTAACATTACTTACAGTAGGGTTTGGAGTTGAGTTTACTATTACATACTTAACTTTAGTAGCTCCAATACAGCTACCCTGAGGATTCATTGTTAAAGTATATGTACCAGGAGTTGAAGTAGAAATTGTTTGTGTAGCTAATCCAGAAACACCCGAACCTGTGGGACCGTCCCAATTATAAGGTCCTAAACCTGCAGGCGCAGTAATACTGATGGGTCCAGTCCCACATGTAGAAACATTAATTGGTGCTTGAGACGTAGCTTCATATACAGTAGAATTTGAAATAATCGTTAATGGTAAACACCTGAAATCGAAGTAAGCATATCCAAAGTGAGCTGTTTGGGCACAGTCTCCTACAGTAACTTGAATGGTTATACTAGAACCAATATAGGTGGATAAGTCGATAGTTCTTACATCCCAAGTATGATAAAAAACGTCCGTAATTCCATATGTAAAGGGTGTCCAGCCTGCTGTAGTTGTAATTGGCTGCGAACACTGAGCGCTAGGTGCGGCGATGTCAATTTTTGGACAACTAATTGTTGTACCCATACTATCTTTTATCGAAACATTAATATAAGGTTGATCTGCACATGAATGTGACGCGTCTTCTAGCACACCACAATATGCAAATTGAAATACAGCATTTGACGAAGTTACCTGAAATGTTTGGGCAATACGTTGTGCCTTTGCTTTAGCAGTTTGATTATTTAATTTCACAATTTTATTTCCTCCAAAGGGCGAAACCAAAGATATTGCAGGAACATTAACATCAGTTCCTACACCATTAATCACTGTACTTAAACCACCTGGTACTGCACAACAACCTGTCATCGATTGAGAGTTGCTATTTGAACCACTACTAACTGTCCAACCGTTCAGACTCCCGTCTTCAAAGTCTATGTTTGTGCAACTTGGGTTTACTGATGAATTTGTTTGCACTGTTTTCCAAACCATATTAGCGTGTTTATGAAAGTATTTCTCATGAATAAATTCCTTTTTAGCTACAAATACATTCCTTTTTAGCTTAATACCAGAAACACCTTGATTTACTTGACTTGTAATAAATTTAGCTTCATTAAAACCAGTTAATGAGTCCTGTGAGAAAATATAACTACTAACGGCTTGAGCTTTTAGATTTACATTTATTAAAGACAAAAAAATGACAAAGAAGAAAAATAATAATTTGTTCATAGTTTGATAAATATAGAATAGAGCACTAATATATAAATTATTTCAAAAAAAAACTATAAAATGAGTTTAAACCGCAAATAGACAGTAGAATTTAATTTCGAAGAGATAGTGGAAAGGAACACTCGTCGACTTTTGCAAAAATTCCGTCTATCCATTTTCGTTTTTTTATCAGAACCGCCATTTTTAACACTTTACTATTCCCCTTTTTAGTCATCCAAGCTCCAAATGCATAGCAGTTGAGTCTTAATGTTTGTAATCTTTGGTGTTGTGGTTTTTCAGGGCTAACCTGCCTAAACAAACTGATGATGTTGTAAGCTAAATTAACCATACGCAAAGCAGCTTCAGTGGCAAAAAAAACTTTCATATTAAAACCCTCTAAAGCAAACTCATATTTGAGCTCTTTAATCCGATCTTCACAATCGCCTCTTCCTTTGTATTGTTCCCAGATTTGAGTTGCTGGTAATTTTTGATTGGCATAAAATGTATGATAACGGCATTGCTGATAATATACTTTATCATCAAACAGTTTTAGTGTTTTACCTGTTGCCTTGGCCCTCAGATCATCGCTTTGTCTTATGACAATTACTCTGCGTGGAGAATCCCATTTTGTGGCTTTATAATCAGTTTCACTTATCCATATTCCTAGCCCTATAGCAATCCATGTTTTTAATTGCCTTATTTTATCTTGCATGGCAACATGCATTCTTCCGGCAATAACATAGTTTATTTATTTCTGCTCTAAATGTTTAAATATGGCATCGCTTGCAAAGCCCGATCGGCTCTTAATAAACCTATGGATTTATTTTACAGAATAGATAAAGTCTCATTTAAAAATCAGTACACTGATGTGCACTTAACCCAGATTACGCATTAGAAATTACAAAAGGGAACTCAAAGATTTTGGCATAGTTCCAAAGTCCATCAAACCAACTTCGCCGTTTTTTGTTGATTGCTATTTTTAGTGTGAGCTTTCCGTTTATTT
>JBEIPP010000123.1:0-9178 GCA_040376995.1 Flavobacteriales bacterium | reverse complement strand
CCTTGTACATCACTTGCTGGTGCATTTAATGCTTGAGATAAATAACAGTTGAAACGTGCGCTATCTAAAGCACCACCCATTCCAATGATACGGTTTTTAGGTAAGTTACTTCCTTTTAATGCTAAGTAAGTCATTGTATCCATTGGATTAGATACGATGATGATAATGGCGTTTGGAGAATGTTTTAAAACGTTTTCAGTTACTGTTTTTACAATTCCTGCATTGATACCAATTAACTCTTCACGAGTCATACCTGGTTTACGAGGAATACCAGAAGTTACAACAACTACATCAGAACCAGCTGTTTTAGCATAATCATTTGTACTTCCACTAATACGAGTGTTGAAACCATTTAAAGAAGCTGTTTGCATTAAATCTAATGCTTTTCCTTCTGCAAAATTTTCTTTAATGTCTAAAATTACTACTTCACTAGCAATTCTTCTTTGTGCAATATATTCTGCACATGTTGCGCCTACGTTTCCAGCGCCGATAACTGATACTTTTGTCATTTTAATTATTGAGTTATGGATTTATAAAATTATTGATTTTTTTAAGTTTTATTAGTTGCATTATATTGAGACAAATTTAAAATATTAATTCTATAAATTCATAAACTCAATAATTCTCCAACTGTTTTATGCATCAATTTTTGCATACTTCGCATTTTGCTCGATAAATTCCCTACGAGGAGGAACTTCATCGCCCATTAACATCGCAAACACGCGATCCGCTTCTGCAGCGCTATCAATCGTTACTTGACGTAATGTACGCGTTGATGGATCTAATGTTGTTTCCCATAACTGAATGGCATTCATCTCACCTAAACCTTTGTATCGTTGAATGTTTACGCTTTCTGGTTTATCACCACCTAATATTTTCACTTGTTCTGCACGGTCCACTTCATTCCAGCAATACACTTGATCTTTTCCTTTTTTCACCAAATATAATGGAGGAGCTGCAATATACACATGTCCTTTTTCTACTAATTCTTTCATGTGACGGAAAAAGAAAGTTAAAATTAAAGTGGTAATGTGAGAACCATCTACATCGGCATCACACATAATCACAATTTTATGATAACGTAATTTTTCCATGTTTAAAGCACGATCATCTTCTTTTGTACCGCGGAAAACTCCAAGAGCAGTAAATATATTTTTAATCTCTTCGTTTTCGTATATTTTATATTCTAAAGCTTTTTCTACATTTAAGATTTTCCCTCTTAATGGTAAAATAGCTTGAAAATCACGATTACGACCCTGTTTGGCTGTTCCACCTGCAGAGTCACCCTCTACTAAGAATAATTCGCAAGCCATTGGATCGTTATTAGCACAATCGGCTAATTTACCTGGTAAACCAGAACCAGACATCACTGATTTACGTTGCACCATTTCACGAGCCTTACGAGCTGCGTGACGAGCAGTAGCTGCTAAAACAACTTTATCAACGATTAAACGTGCTTGTTTAGGATTTTCTTCTAAATAATTACTTAATGCTTCGCTAATTGCTTGATCAACTGCTCCTGTAACTTCGTTGTTTCCTAACTTAGTTTTGGTTTGACCTTCAAATTGAGGTTCCTGAACTTTAACAGACACAACAGCGGTTAAACCTTCTCTAAAGTCATCTCCACTAATTTCGAACTTAATATTTTTAAACAAGCCATTTTTTTCAGCATAGCTTTTTAATGTACGAGTTAAACCTCTTCGGAAACCCGCTAAGTGAGTACCACCTTCGTGTGTATTAATATTGTTAACATAACTCTGAATACTTTCACTGTAAGAGTGGTTGTATAACATCGCTACTTCTACTGGAATTCCGTTTTTCTCACCTTCGATATGAATGACGTCATCCATTAACTTTTCTTTACCACCATCAATGTATTGAACAAATTCTTTCAATCCACCTTCGCTATGAAATGTTTCTGAATAAGAAACTCCATTTTCATCTTTTTGACGATCGTCTAATAAATGTATGGTGATTCCTTTATTTAAAAATGCCAATTCACGCATACGATTTGCTAAAGTAGCATAATTATATTCCCCAACCGTAAAAATGCTTAAATCTGGCTGAAAAGTAACAATAGTACCTCTATCAGTTGTATCGCCAACCACCTTTGCTGGGTATTGAGGAATTCCTTTTCTGAACTCCTGCATCGTAATTTTACCATCTCTGCCGTGAACTTCAGCAATTAAAGGATCGGATAATGCATTGACACAACTTACACCTACTCCGTGTAAACCACCAGATACTTTATAGGTATCTTTATCAAATTTACCACCGGCATGTAAAACCGTCATTACAACCTCTAATGCACTCACGCCTAGTTTAGGGTGAATCCCAGTAGGAATACCACGACCATTGTCTTTTACGCGAATACCATTGCTTTCTAAAATAGTAACTGTTATTTGGTCACAATGACCCGCTAACGCTTCATCAATTGAATTATCAACCACCTCATATACTAAATGATGTAAGCCTTTTACACCAATATCGCCAATATACATGGCAGGTCTTTTTCTAACTGCTTCTAATCCTTCTAAAACTTGAATGTTGTCGGCACCGTAATTTGTCTTATCTATCGCTGTATTTTCTTCCATAAATTGTGAAATCTTCTGATTAAGTATATAATTCTTAAATATACTGATTTTATTGGGTTTTTAGGTAATATATTTCTGTGATTTTACTAACAAATGTTAATAAAATTTTAGCCAAAAATCTTGAAAAAATTATTCAAATCCGATATCTTTTATTTAGTAAAAAAGCACTCCAGTTTTTTAGCTTTAAGGCTTATATTTTTGGAATTCCTTCAATGGATTTCAATGTTACTTTTTTATTTTAAACTGCCAACCCACCACTATAAAATTAATTGGTTTATACATTATTATATATGTATCAATAAACTTAGATTTTGGTTTTGCTGTTAAAAAATAAAAAACAATCATGATTATTTTTTATTTTGTTGTAATTTAGTACCCGAATATGAAATTTAACAGAGCTACATATATTTCACTGTTTTTTTTAATGAGTTTTTTGGTATCCTTTGGCACCAATACTTACAAAAATATTCAAACCTCTGTTTCTAAAATTGATTTAACTCATAAAGGACTCACTTCATTTTCTAATAAAGAAACTCTTTCCTCATCTAATCTAGAATTTTTATATGAAGAAAATGAAAATGAAACAGAAAATGACTTTCATATTCAATCATTCATTTTACCATTTTTCATTTCCTATTTTCAATACGAGGTTTTACAACCTGTTATCTTTTCCGCAAAACCCCTAGCAGAAAAACTAGCAAATCCAATTTATATTTCAGTTTGTAATTTCCGTTTATGATTTTTAATTGTTTGTTCTTGTATCATCTATCAAGAACACCTTCAGCTATCCTCTATAGTCTGAATATACTATTACCAAAATTCATAGAATTCTTTCTGTGCAGATTTTAGAAATAAAAAACAATTAAATAAATCAGGAATTATGACAACTGAAACTAAAAAAAGATATATCCCTGCTGATGGCTTAGCAGGATTTAAACAAAATTTTTCAAAAGACGCCTTATCGGGATTTCTAGTATTTTTATTAGCACTGCCCTTAAGTTTAGGTATTGCTAAAGCATCTGACTTCCCAGCAATATTTGGATTAGTAACAGCAATAATTGGTGGCGTTGTAGTTAGCTTTTTTGCTGGCTCAAGATTAACCATTAAAGGACCTGCTGCTGGATTAATTGCTATTTGTGGTGGTGCTATTGCAGCTTTTGGAGGTGGTGATACTGGCTGGCATTTAGCATTAGGTGCTATAGTGGTTGCAGGCATTGTTCAAATATTATTTGGTGTATTTAAATTAGGGAAATTAGCCGATTTTTTTCCAGGTGCTGCAATTCATGGGATGTTAGCTGCTATAGGCATCATCATCATGTCAAAGCAAATTCACTCAATTTTAGGTATTGATCCTAAATTATTAAAAGGTAAAGAACCTCTTGAATTATTAGCCATGATACCAGAAAGCATTATGCACGAAAACGCTCATATTGCTGAAATTGGAATTGCTTGTTTATTAATATTAATAGGAATGAGTTTTGTGAAACATCAAAAATTAAAAAAGATTCCTGCTCCGTTAATAGTATTAATAGTTGCTATTCCTTTGGGATTTGCGCTAAATATTAAAACCGAAGGAGCAATAGCAAACTTTTCATTAGTTAAAATTGGAAGTATTTTCGAATCATTTACAAATGGTTTTGTAATGAAAGGTGACTTTATTAGCCGAGGGATTTTAAATGCCGATTTTTCTGCGCTAAGTTCTCATACTAGTGAATTTGTAATGTATGTCATTTTATTTTCATTAATCGGAAGTTTGGAGTCCCTTTTAACTTCCAAAGCAATTGATAATTTAGATCCGTTTAAACGTAAATCAGATTTTAATAAAGATTTAATTGCAGTTGGTATTGGAAATTCATTATCTGGTTTGTTAGGTGGCTTACCAATGATTAGTGAAGTAGCTCGTAGTTCGGCTAATGTTAGTAATGGCGCTAAAACACGTTGGGCAAATTTTTTTCATGGTGTATTTTTATTATTAGCTGTATTAGTTGCGGTTCCTGTTATCGAAATGATTCCTAATGCAGCATTAGCAGCTATGTTAACATTTGTTGGATTTAAGTTAGCACATCCAAAAGAATTCATTCGCATGTTTCATGTTGGTAAAGAACAGTTTGTAATTTTTACGGCTACGGTTGTTGTTACTTTAGCAACTGATTTATTAGTTGGTGTTGGAACAGGTATTGTGTTAGAATTAATTATCAATTTAGTAAATGGTGCTTCTCTTAAAAATTTATTTAAATCTGATGTTTCGATCACTAAGCATAGCGAAGAGAATTATACAGTAACTATCAATAGCGGAGGATTAATGTTCTCAAACATTTTAGGGTTTAAAAAAGTGTTTGCTACTTTGCCACAGGGAAAACACGTTATAATAGATGTGAGTAAAGCCGAAATAGTAGATCATACTTCTATTCTTACATTAAATGGCTTAGTGGAAGATTATAAAGATAATTTTGGAACCATAAAAGTAGATGGTTTTAAGAATCACAAACAATTAGGACACGCTCCTACTTCAACTAGAATATTGAAATTGAGTTAAGACTCAGGTGATCCTTGCTGAGTCTAAACTAAAAATCGGTATTTTATTTCATAGTTTTTTTATCGTTTTTAGTTATGGCTCGGCAAGACCATATTTAATTATTCATTTTTTAAACATTTAATAATGAAAAAACTAATTTTATTACTGGCAATGTGTATTTCAATAAATACATTTGCCCAATCGCCTAGTACCCGTTTTAAAGACGGTTTAAAGATATATATGAATGATGATAGTACACGTTACATTCAAGGTACTGGACTCGCACAAATTTGGTTTAGATACAATGATAATAATCCTGGGTCGGCAATTTATGGTACTCAAAAAAAAGAAACCTTTGATGTTGGACTAAGACGAGTAAGATACCAAGTCATGAGTCAAATAAATAAAAAAGTATTTATGTACACTCAATTTGGAATTAATAACTTTAATAGTTTATCTGCTCGTAAACCAGGATTGTTTCTTCATGATGTAACTGCCGAATATAAAATATATAAAAATTATATTACACTTGGTGGCGGTTTAAGCGGTTGGAATGGGACTGCTCGCTACACTTCTTCTGGTGTTGGAAATATATTAGGTATGGATTTACCAACAATTGAAGAAACAACCAACGATGTATCTGATCAATTTGTAAGAAAATTAGGTGTGTTCGCAAAAGGGCAAATTGGAGGATTGGATTACCGATTTGCTGCGGCTAATCCATTTCCAATACAAAATGCATTAACAACTGTAGCAGTATTAAGCGGCACAAACAATGCAGCTTATTCTACAAAAGCTCCTAAAATGCAATATCAAGGCTATGTTAAATGGCATTTTTTTGACAAAGAAAGTAATTTATTACCATACAGTGCAGGATCTTATCTTGGCAAAAAACGTGTATTAAATGTTGGTGGTGGTTTTACTTATCAAAAAGACGCCATGTGTTATAGAAATGCTAAGATGGATACTTTATCAACTCCATTGCAACAATTTGCTCTAGACGTATTTTATGATTCTTATTTAAATAAAGAAAAACAAAATGCCATTACAGCTTACGCTGCTTTTTTGAATTACGATTTTGGTCCTAATTACATTAGAAATGCGGGAGCAATGAATACAGCAAATGGAACAGTTGGAACTGCTAGTTTTAATGGAGCTGGGAATAATATTCCATTAATAGGAACAGGTCAAGTTGTGTATGCTCAAACAGCTTATTTATTTAAAAAAGATTTATTAGGTAAAAATGGAACATTACAACCTTATGCTTCTGGAAGTTACGCTATATATCAAAAATTAAAAGATCCTGTATTAATTTATGATATTGGAGTAAACTGGATCATAGTAGGACAAAATTCAAAAATATCTTTAGACTATCAAAGCAGGCCCATTTCAACATTGATATTAATGGCGATTTACACGAAACAAAAAATGCAAGACGAGGACAAGTGGTGTTGCAGTACCAAGTGTCCTTTTAATAACATTCAAGTTAAAACTAAAAACAAAAATTATGAGCGAACAACACAACGGTTTTAATGAGCATGATATACTTCACGACTTAAAACATTATTTACCAGCACAAGCTCCATTAAAAGATTTCATTCATCACAATACATTGCATGCTTTTCAAAATTTAAAATGGGATAAAGCCATTAGAAGGGCCGAAAAAATGTTTGGTTATAAAGTATCTCTGTCTTTAGATGAATATAGAAATTTATATAAATCAAAACGTATTAATCCTGAAAATCTTGAAAGAATAATTTATGAAAGAAAAGGGAAAGAACATTTATCTGAATGGTTAGATAAGATTATTAAAAAAGACTATGATGCCTCTAACAATTCTAGGATTGGAAGCCTTAGATCATTTTGGCAATCGCAATATCATATTAATTTAGATTCTGTTACTCATCCTAAACTTTTCAGAATACTTTGTAGTTATTTAGATCAAGGCATTTCAATTTGGAAATTTCCTGTTCACGAAAAAGGTTTTTTAACTTCCATTAGAGAATTAGAAAAAAATAGTTCTGTAAGTATTTTTAAATCAGCAAGAGCAAAAAATTTATTCTTAAATAAACGAGTTTACATTACTGAATTATTAAATATATTAGTTGGAGATGAAAACTTATACAAACAATATATTTTCGATCAGCAATTTGCTCATCAAGGATGGAGTGGCATGGTATCCGCCATTGAAGATCTACCTCAAAGTTTATTAGATCCTGAAAAAATATCAGTTGAAGAGTTAATAGTTTTAGAATGTTTATTAGAAATAGATACGCTTGACAGTAAATTTGGCGAAACATGGGCTCCTTTATCAAATAAATTAACCAAACAACCCTTAGATTTATTTGCTCCAGTTGAATCAACAGAACTAAATGATGTATTATCTATTTGGCAAAATGCATTTGAATGGAGTTATTACGATGATGTTTTAACTGGTTTAAAATTAAATGCCAATAAACCTAAAGTAACGTCTACAAAATCTTTTCAAGCCATGTTTTGCATGGATGATAGAGAGGGTTCTATTAGAAGATACATAGAAGAAAATGATCCTAACAGCGAAACCTTTGGTACACCTGGTTTTTTTGGAGTTGAATTTTATTTTAAACCAGAGCATGGGAAATTTTACAGTAAATTGTGTCCTGCTCCCGTTACTCCAAAATTTTTGATTAAAGAAATTGATACCACGAGTGTAAGAAAAAAAGATGCTCACTTTACTAATCAATCACATTCTCTTTTAAGAGGTTGGGTAATTTCTCAAACATTAGGTTTTTGGTCGGCTATAAAACTATTCTTTAATATTTTCAGACCAACTATGAGTCCAGCCACGGCACACTCATTTAATCAAATGGATAAATTTTCGAAATTAACTATAGAAAATACAAATCCAAATGATTTGGAAAATGGGTTACAAATTGGGTTTAATATTGAAGAGATGGCTACTCGTGTAGAAGCCCAATTAAAAAGTATCGGATTAGTGAAAAACTTTGCACCTTTAGTTTACATAGTTGGTCACGGCTCAAGCAGTGTAAATAATCCTCATTACGCAGGTTACGATTGCGGCGCATGTTCTGGTAGACCAGGATCTGTTAACTCACGTGTGATGTGTTACATGGCTAACAAAAAAGAAGTTAGAGATCTATTGGCTCAAAGAGGATTAGTTATTCCTGAAACAACACAGTTTGTAGGCGCTTTACACGATACATCAAGAGATGATATCGACTTTTTTGATGAAAGTTCATTATCTGCAACTAATGCTGAGCTTCATAAAACGAACAAACTTGTTTTTGAAAAAGCATTAGACTCAAATGCAAAAGAACGTTCAAGAAGATTAGTATCAATTGATAGTCATTTAAGTGCAAAAGAAATTCATGAAAAAGTGAGAACACGTTCTGTTTCTATTTTCGAACCTCGACCTGAATTAAACCATGCTACAAATGCATTGTGTATTGTAGGCGGAAGAGAATTAACTAGAGGTGTATTTTTAGACAGACGCTCATTTATGAACTCTTATGATTATAAAATTGATCCAGATGGAAAAATTTTAACGGGTGTTATGAAGCCATTAGGACCAGTTGCTGGTGGTATTAATTTAGAATATTATTTTTCGAGAGTTGATAATCATAAGTTAGGCGCAGGTACAAAATTACCACATAACGTCATGGGATTATTTGGTGTTGCTAATGGAATTGAGGGTGATTTAAGACCAGGTTTACCAAGCCAGATGATTGAAGTGCACGATCCAGTTCGTTTATTAATTATTGTAGAACATTTTCCTGAAGTAGTATTAAACGTTATCAAATCGGTTGATGCTATGTATGAATGGTTTATTAATGAATGGATTAATCTAGTAGCTGTAAATCCTGAAACAAAAGAATTCTTTTTGTTTAAAGAAGGTGAATTTATTCCTTATACTCCTAGTCCTCAAAAAGTAGATAAGGTTGGACATGACTCCTATTATTGAAAACACTTTAGAAAACATTCCTGTTTATTTAATTAAATAAAAAATTATGCAAACTCTTATTCAATATTTCGTTCTACTTCCTTTAATAGGATTTATTATCAGCAATTT
>JBEIPP010000084.1:0-13711 GCA_040376995.1 Flavobacteriales bacterium | reverse complement strand
TTTTGCCGGTCCCAGTTACAGAGAATCTCTTCTTTGCACTAGAGTTTGTTTTCATTTTTGGCATTTTTCGTTATTTATTTATTTGTTAGTACTCTCTTTAATTATTTTGTTTTTTTAGGAGCAAGAACCATTAACATCTTTTTACCTTCTAAAACTGGTAACTGTTCTGCTTTTCCGTATTCTTCTAACTCAGATGCAAATCTCAATAATAAAATTTCTCCTTGCTCTTTAAATACAATCTCACGACCTCTAAAAAATACAAATGCTTTTACTTTACATCCGTCTTGTAAAAACTTCATAGCATGATTTTTCTTAAATAGATAATCATGCTCATCTGTATGTGGTCCAAAACGAATATCTTTTACAACAACCTTTGAAGCTTTAGCTTTTACTTCTTTAGCTTTCTTTTTTAATTCATATAAAAATTTACCGTAATCAACTACCTTACATACTGGTGGATCAACATTAGGCGCTATTTCAACTAAGTCTACACCTAACTCTTCAGCCATTTTAATAGCTTCTTCAATCGAGTAAACACCTGCTTCAATATCATCACCAACTACACGAACTTTAGGTGTGTTTCTGATATTTTTATTGATACGATGCGCATCTTCTCTAACACCTGGACGTTTAAATCCTTCTCTCAATCCACGAGGACGCTTAAAAACTGGAGCTTGCCCAGCTGCAACATCACCAGGCTTAATTGGCCCAGTATTTTTGTTGTTGTTGTTTATTGGTTTCTTAAAAACGCTAATAACTACCTCCGCTTTTTAATTATTAATTAATTATTTTTTGTTTAAAATCGTTGTCAATCGTTGTTTGTATGAGCTTTGCAAAGTCTTCAATAGTCATTGTGCCTATATCCCCTTTACCATGTTCTCGCACTGCAACGGTTCCTTCTTCTGCCTCTTTCTCACCAACAACAAGCATAAACGGTATTTTGTTTACTTCGTTGTCGCGAATTTTCTTCCCAATTTTCTCATTTCTCTCATCAACAAGGCCGCGAATATCGGAAATATTTAACAATTCTGAAACTTTTTTTGCATAATCGTTATATTTTTCACTAATAGGCAAAATAGCGTACTGATCAGGAGTTAACCAAAGTGGAAAATTTCCACCACAATGTTCAATTAAAACTGCAATAAATCGCTCTAAAGATCCAAATGGAGCTCTATGAATCATTACTGGACGGTGTTTTAAGTTGTCAGACCCAGTATATTCCAATTCAAAACGCTCAGGTAAATTATAATCAACCTGAATTGTTCCTAATTGCCATTTACGTCCTAAGGCATCTTTTACCATAAAATCCAATTTTGGGCCATAAAAGGCAGCTTCGCCAGTTTCAACCACTGTTCTTAAGCCTTTTTCTGCTGCCGAATCAATAATAGCTTGCTCTGCCATTGCCCAATTTTCATCAGTGCCAATGTATTTAGCTTTGTTTTCTGGATCACGTAAGGAAATTTGAGCCGTATAATCTTTAAAATCTAAAGCGTTAAATACATATAACACTAAATCAATTACTTTCAAAAACTCTTCTTTTACCTGGTCAGGACGAACGAATAAATGCGCGTCATCTTGAGTAAAGCCACGTACACGAGTTAAACCATGTAATTCTCCTTTTTGCTCATAACGATAAACTGTTCCAAACTCTGCATAACGCACCGGCAAATCTTTGTAAGATTTAGGAGACGATTTATAAATTTCGCAGTGATGAGGACAGTTCATTGGTTTTAAGAAAAACTCTTCTCCCTCATGTGGTGTTTTAATTGGCTGAAATGAATCGGCTCCATATTTTTCATAGTGACCAGAACACACATACAACTCTTTTTGAGCAATATGAGGAGTTACTACCGGTAAATAACCTGCTTTTAATTGCGCTTTTTGTAAAAACTGAATTAAACGCTCACGCAACATAGCACCTTTTGGTAACCATAAAGGTAAACCTGCTCCTACTTTCTCTGAAAACGTAAATAATTCTAATTCTTTACCTAATTTACGGTGATCGCGTTTTTTAGCTTCTTCTAATAAAACTAAATATTCTTTTAATTCCTTATCTTTTGGGAAAGCAATACCATAAATACGAGTCAGCATTTTGTTTTTCTCATCACCTTTCCAATAAGCACCAGCAATATTTAAAACTTTAACAGCTTTAATAAAACCAGTATTTGGAATATGAGGTCCACGACACAAATCCGTAAAGTTCCCTTGATTATATAAAGAGATGTTTCCATCCTCTAAACGCTCTAATAAATCTAATTTATAATGATCACCTTTATCTGTAAAATATTTAATAGCGTCCGCTTTACTAATATCAATACGCTTATACTCGCTATTTAAACGAGCCAACTCTAACATTTTAGCTTCAATTTTTTCAAAATCAGCTGGTGATAAGGTCTCTCCATTCAAATCAACATCATAGTAAAAACCATTTTCTAATGGCGGACCAACCCAAAACTTCACATTTGGATATAACGCTTCTAAAGCCTCAGCTAACAAATGGGCCGACGAATGCCATAGGGTATTTTTACCTTCTGCATCATTCCAAGTTAATAAACTTAAGGTCGAATCTTGATTAATTGGTTTACTAGCATCTACTACTTCGTTGCTAAGTTTTGCGGCTAACACATTTCTTGCTAAGCCTTCGCTAATGCTCTGTGCAACTTGCATAGAGGTGGTTCCTTTTGGATATTCGCGAACAGAACCATCTGGTAGAGTTATTTTTATCATATACGTTTCCCACTTACAACGTGGGTTTTAAATTAGGGGAACAAAGATATAAGTATTTTTTTAATGCGATATTATTTTAATAGGAATACAGATAAAATGAATTTGGCAGATAAACGCGGATTTTAAAAGTGGATATCAATTCATTTTTTTTCTATTAAACCCAGATTATGGATTAGGAATCGTAATGAGTGTTGAAAGCTTAATAAAACCGACACTTTTTTGACTGAAGCATAGTAACCACTATGATGAAGGAGAAAAAGTGGCAAAGCGTTCTGTTTTGAAGAGGTTTCAGCTCGTAATAGATTTTCTAATGCGTAATCTGGGTTAAATCAGTTTTCCAGTTTTTCGCAGGACGAACTATTATTTTGTATACATAAATATAAAAATCCAAGTAAATCTGCATTATCCGTTACATCTTCGTTACTATTTATTTACTACTAATAATAATTTAACAATTATTTTAAAATATATGTTGTAACATATAATGTTGCAACGTATATTTGCATCGAAATTTATAACAACTAAAAAAACAATTATGAAAACTACTTTTAAAACATTAATAGCTGTAGCAGCTATCTCTTTAAGTTCAAAAGCACAAACAAATCCGATAGCTATCGGATGGAATGTAGACGCATCTCACAGTAAATTAGGATTTGCCGTAACTCACATGATGGTTAGTGAAACTGAAGGTAAATTTAAGATTTATGAAGGTAAAGTATCTTCAACTAAAGCAGATGCCGATTTTACAGATGCTAAAATCGAATTTTCGGTAGATGCAGCAAGTATTAACACAGATGATGAAAAAAGAGATAGTCACTTAAAAAGCCCTGATTTTTTTGACGTAGCAAAATTTCCAAAAATCACTTTCGTTAGCAAAGCAATGAAACCTGGGAAAATTAAAAATACATATATTTTAACTGGTGAATTAACTATGCACGGAGTAACTAAAACAGTTACTTTAAATGCTATTGGAGCATCTAAAATTGTAAAAGACCCTTATGGAATGGAGCGTTATGCATTTAAAGTAACCGGTTCTTTAAACCGTAAAGATTATGGATTAACTTGGAATGCAGCTTTAGAAGCTGGTGGAGTTGCAGTAAGCGAAACTGTTAGATTAGATATTAATATCGAAATCACAAAAGCTAAGTAATCATAAAAATTAATAAATTTAGTCCCTAGTTAATAAACTAGGGACTTTTTTATACCAAACATGTGAAATTAGAAGACGAAATACAGCAAAAAAATTTAAAAGCATTGAGCAAAAATTAATGCTTAATCTAATTTATACAACTAATTGGCTCACTGCCAAACAAGATTCTTTATTTAAAGATTCGGATGTAACAGTGCAACAGTATAATGTACTTCGTATTTTGAGAGGTCAATATCCTAATCCTTGTAGTATCAAACTGATTAAAGAACGTATGTTGGATAGGATGAGTGATACCTCAAGAATAGTAGACAAACTATTTATAAAAAAATTACTCGAAAGAAATGAATGTCCCAATGATCGAAGAAGTGTGAATGTTATTATTACCGATAAGGGTCTTGAATTACTAAAATCACTAGATTATATTGATGAGTTGGCAAAACAAAATACAAAATCATTAACTCAAGTTGAGATAAACACTCTTAATGATTTATTAGACAAACTAAGAGATTAAATCTCCTACTCTTCTGCTTTATATTGTTTTATGTTCTAATTTTGTATTGTTATTAAAATACAAATAAAACATGTTAGGTCTAAAATTAGAAACCGACCCTCGTTGGGTTAATATCGTCGAAAAAAACATTGAAGAAATTTTAACCGATCATGCGTATTGTGAGCAAAAGGCTGCTACCAATGCTATTTCTATTATGATTAGTTATCCATATTATACTGATTTGGTGGAAGAACTTGTAAAACTTGCTAAAGAAGAACTTAGCCATTTTGAGATGGTTCACCAAAAAATACAGGAAAGAGGTTTAAAATTAGGCTATGAACGCAAGGACGAATACGTTGGAGAACTATATAAATTCATGCGTAAAGGAGATCATAGAAAAGAAATTGTGTTGATTGACCGTTTATTATTTGGAGCCATGATTGAAGCAAGAAGCTGCGAGCGTTTTAAATTATTATCAGAAGAAATAAACGATGATGACTTAAAATTATTTTACAGAGAATTAATGATAAGTGAAGCAACACATTATACATTATTCATTAGTTTTGCTCGTAAATACGGCAGTCATGTAGAAGATATTGATAAAAGATGGCAAGAATGGCTTAATTATGAAGCAGAAATAATTAAAAGTTACGGTAAAAAAGAAACTATTCATGGATAATTTTAAATGAAATACCAAGTTTTTCTCTTCTCTATAAGGTGTATATTTCAATTTTAACTTAAAATAAAAAAGTAGCATTATTAATTTTAGATTTATCTGCTTTTGGTTATTGTAAAAAAGATTACACTTGTATTTGTAATAGAAAAGGAACGTGTAGTTAAATTATTTGTAACAAATTAAGACTCATATTAAATCTAAAAAGTTGCCTACTAACTAGCAGACAACTTTTTTTGTTATATTTGAAAAGCAAAAATGTTATTTAATAAAAAATACAACTATTTATTTTTCATTCTATTATTTATAGACTGCTACTATTTTGCGCAAACCTATAATTTCAATAATTATAATACAGCGCAAGGGTTACCTCAATCGCAAGTATTATCAATTTTTCAAGATCATAAAGGTTTTATGTGGTTTGGAACAAATGGTGGTGGCGTTGGTAAATATGATGGAAATAAATTTACAACATTTTCAGATAATGATGGTTTAACAAATAATGTTGTTTTTTCAATCATCGAAAACAACAAACACGAAATACTTTTTGGAACACCAAAAGGGTTAAGTGTTTACAATGGATTAAACTTTACAACTTATAATCAAAAAAATGGGTTAAAAAATAGTTACATCTATAAATTACTGAAAGATGAAAACACAGTATGGATAGGAACTGCAGAAGGTGTTTATCAATTTACAAATAATGCTATTGTCTCATTTACTAAAGATTCGATTTTAAATAACAGTTCTATATATAATATTTTTATTGATAACGAGAAAAATGTTTGGTTTGCAACCTTGCAGAATGGTGCCGTTTTTTACAATAAACAAACTCATCAATTTAAACACTTCAACTATTCTTTAGGTTTAATGAATGATTTTGTGTTCTCTATTTCTCAAACATCAAAAGGAGATGTTTTAATTGGCACACAAAAAGGACTAAATACAATTGATAAACAATTTAATGTTAAAACTTTAAATTCCGTACCTACAAATAGCAATATCGCTTTTAGCTGCTTACTTCAGGATTCTGAGAGTGAATTTTATTATGGAACTCACAGTGAAGGTGTGAACAAATTCAATTTCAATTCAAATACCCGAACTGCAAAATTTAATTTATTCAATGGATTAACTAATAACCCAATCCAATGCTTATTTAAAGATAGAGAAAATAACTTATGGATTGGCACTGATGGTGCTGGCGTTTTCAAATACTCAAATGATAAATTTACCTACTATACTAAAGAAAATGGATTATCTGAAAATTATATTAATACGGTTTCGCAAGATAATTTAGGGAGTGTATGGCTTGCATTAAAAAACAATGGTTTGCTAAAAATTAATCAGAAGGAATTTATTCCTTATAAATTTACCCAGCATACAAAAAACAGTATAGCCGACAATGATGTAAATACAATTTTACCACTTAAAGATGGCAGAACATTTTTTGGCACTAAAGAGGGGCTTTCTTATTTTGAAAATGGAACTTTTAATCTTGTAAAAAGCGGTGATTTTAAGTCACAATACATACTATCCTTATTTCAAGATATGCAAAAAACAATTTGGATTGGTACCTCCGAAGGAATATATACTTACAAAAACTCAATCGTAACGCCTGTAAACGTTATAAATAAATTTAAAAAAGACGGTTTACAGTTTTTGATTTTATGTATTAACCAAGATAAAGACGGAGCGATGTGGATTGGAACCGAAAACGGATTAATTAAATATAAAGATGATAAAGTTACAGTTTATGATAAAAAAAACTCGTTTGTTTCGAGCAGAATAAAAGCTATTGAGTTAGATTATAAAAATAATTTATGGATTGGTTCTGGTGAAGGTTTATTTCATTTTGATTATAATTCATTCACCAAAATCTCTCAAAAAAATGGCCTATCTTCTAATAATATTCTCTCAATGAAAATAGACAATAATAATAAATTGGTATTGGGACTTAATACAGGTATTGACATTTTAGACATTAATGATTACTATAATCATAAAATCACTACAAAGCACTTTAGTAAAGATGATGGATTACTAGACCTTGAATCTAACTTTAATGCCATGTTTAAAGATAATTCAGGAAGAATATTAATTGGAACCATAGCTGGTTTAGAAATTTATAATCCTAAATATGATCAAAAAAACACGATAGAAGCAGTGACATCTATCGAAAATACCAAATTATTTTTTGGGCAAGAAGACATTTTAAAGTATTCTAAAGGAATAGATTCAACCTCTCTACTTCCTAAAAATCTTCAATTGCCTTTTAACAAAAACCATATTACATTCAGCTTTATTGGAATTAGTTTAACGGCTCCTGAAAAAGTGATGTATCAATATAAGCTCGAAGGATTGGATGATAACTGGACTCCCCCAACTTCAAAAACAGAAGCCACCTACTCTTCATTACCTCCAGGAACATATAAGTTTTTGGTAAAAGCCATGAATAATGATGGCTTATGGAACATAGAACCTATTAGTTTTGAGTTTACAATTTCTCCACCATGGTATAATACTTGGTGGTTCTATGCCATTTCTTTTATTCTTTTAATTTGTGGAATTTGGTTATACAACTTTATACGTACAAAAAAACTAATTGCGGATAAACAAAAACTAGAAAAAACAGTTGACGAAAGAACTCTTGAATTACGAGAAGAAAAAGAAAAAGTAGAGAATATTAATAAAGAAGTAATTCAACAAAAATCGGTTATTGAACATAAAAATATCGAAATTACAGATAGTATTAAATACGCCAAAAACATTCAAGAAGCTTTATTACCAAGTTTAATCGAAATTGACAAATTATTTGAGAAAAGCTTTGTATTGTACATGCCTAAAGATATTGTGAGTGGTGATTTTTACTGGTTTGCAAAAAATGGTAATACACGTTTTATTGCAGCGGTGGATTGCACTGGCCATGGTGTACCAGGAGCTTTTATGAGTATTGTCGGTAATACTTTATTAAATGAAATTATAAACCAAAAGAAAATCACAGTTCCTGGCGATATCCTTCTAGAACTTCACAAAGGTGTGAAAATTGCCTTAAACCAAAATGCTATGGAGTTTGAAAGACGTGATGGTATGGATATTACCTTATGTGCTTTTAATGAAAATTCAAACGAAATTCAGTACGCTGGTGCTAACCGACCTCTATGGATTTACAGAAAAAATAAAGGCTACGAATTAGAAATTATTAAAGCTACTAAATACCCAATTGGAGGTTTAGAATTAGAAGAAACCCGCGTTTACCAAAACCACGTAGTAAAAATAAATAAAGGAGATACTTTATATTTATTTAGTGATGGCTATGCCGATCAATTTGGAGGACCAAAAGGTAAAAAGTTTATGTTAACTAACTTACAAAAAACACTGCTTCAGAACATTGAATTACCAATGGAAACTCAGAAACTAAAACTGATGGAAGCTTTTATAGATTGGAAACAAGATACCGAGCAAATTGATGATGTTTTAGTGATCGGTATTAGAATTTAACTACTTTTTTTAATTTTAAACTCTCATTATTTTGCTTAAATTAGTGCTTTAATTTCTATGAAAAATCAGTACTGTATAATAATGGCAGGTGGTGTTGGCACACGTTTTTGGCCAATGAGCACAACGGCCCATCCCAAACAATTTTTAGACATCCTAGGAACTGGGAAAACTTTGATTCAACAAACCTTTGACCGTTTTAAAGAACTTTGTCCTGCATCAAATATTTATGTGATTACAGGCGATATATATGAAGGCTTAGTTACAGAACAATTACCTGAACTACCAAAAGAAAATATCTTAACGGAACCTTCGCGTAAAAATACTGCTCCTTGCATAGCTTATGCATCATATAAAATTCACAAACTAAATCCAAAAGCTATTACAGTTGTTACTCCTTCAGATCATTTAATTACAAGAGAAGATACATTTACAAAAGCAATTAAATCATGTTACATAAAAGCAAATCATGAGGATTGTCTAGTAACTCTTGGCATTAAGCCTTCTCGACCCGATACTGGCTATGGCTATATTCAATTTATTGATTCTCCTGTTGAAGAGAAAGATAAACGCATGTACAAAGTAAAAACATTCACTGAAAAACCAGATCTAGAAACTGCTAAGTTTTTTATTGAAACAGGAGAATTTCTTTGGAATAGCGGCATTTTTATTTGGAGTACAAAAAGTATTATATCTGCTTTTGAACAACACGACCCTGAATTAGCAACTTTATTTAAAGAAGGAATCGATTATTATAATACCCCGAAAGAAAAAGAATTCATTTCACGTGCCTATAACGTTTGTAAAAACGACTCTATAGACTATAGTGTAATGGAAAAAGCTAAAAATGTATATGTTCGTTCTTCAATTATTGGATGGAGTGATTTGGGTACTTGGGGCTCTCTATACACACACATTAAACATGATAAAGGCGGCAATGCCTTAATTGGAAAAAACATTATTCAATATGGTTGCAATAATTGTATTGTTCATGTACCTAAAGACAAACTTGTTGTTTTACAAGGTTTAGAAGACTATATCGTAGTTGAATCTGATGGTGTTTTAATTGTTTGTAAAAAACAAGACGAACAACAAATTAGAAATTTTGTAAACGACGTTAAAGTTCAAAAAGGCGATAAGTTTGTTTAATACCTGTCAGTCTAAGCTGTCACACTGAGCGGAATCGAAGTGGAAGTTGAATACTTTAAATTAAAATTTTTAAATACTTCTTATGCCACAAACTAAAAATCTTAATAAATTAATCATTGTAGCTGCTTTAGGTTATTTTGTAGATATCTACGATTTATTATTATTTGGTGTTGAACGAACTCAAAGTTTAAATGAAATTTTACCTCTTCAATTTCCTGGCATATCTGAATCCGTATTAAAAACATTAAATGCCTCATTTGGAAAACTTCTTTTAAACTGGCAAATGGCAGGAATGTTATTTGGAGGGATATTTTGGGGAATATTAGGTGATAAAAAAGGTAGGCTTTCTGTTTTATTTGGATCAATATTGGTTTACTCTATTGCAAATATTTTAAACGGTATGGTATATAGTACTGATTCTTATATAGTACTTCGTTTTATTTCAGGATTTGGATTAGCTGGTGAATTAGGTGCAGGTATTACCTTAGTGAGCGAAAGTATGAGTAAAGAAAAACGTGGCTACGGCACTATGATTGTAGCTACTGTTGGAGTATTTGGTGCCGTAGTTGCAGGTTTTATGGGCGAGGTTATTACAAACTGGCGCTATTCTTTTTATCTTGGTGGAGCAATGGGATTAGCACTTTTAGTATTACGTATTGGTGTATTTGAATCTGGAATGTTTCATGCCGTTAAATCAGAATCACATATTAAAAAGGGAAATATTTTACAATTATTTTCTCATTTACCAAGCCTAAAAAAATACTTATGTGTAATTTTTGTAACAGTACCTGTTTGGTATGTAATGGGGACTTTGGTGTTATTTTCACCCGAATTAAGTGAATTAATGGGCCTTCCCGAAAAATCCATTTCAGCAGGTAAATCAATTATGTTTGCTTATGCAGGTATTACCGTTGGTGATATTGCATCAGGTTTAATTAGTCAGCTATTAAAATCCAGAAAAAAAGCATTTGCTGTATTTTTATCTCTCACTGTCATTGGAGTTATTTTATACTTTTTATTTGGAGGCGTATCTGTTTCCATATTTTACGCTATTGTAGGATTTATTGGATTTGCAACTGGTTATTGGGCAGTTTTTATCAGCACCGCATCCGAATTATTTGGAACTAATATCCGAGCAACAGCAACCACCACTGCTCCAAATTTTGTAAGAGGTTCTACTATTTTAATTTCATTATTACTTAACTTTGTAATTTCCACTTGTTGTGCAGATAAACTATTGGCTACTAAAATTACTGGTGCTATTATTATTAGTATAGGCTTTATTGCACTCTATTTCTTGGAAGAAACCTTTGGTAAAGATTTAAATTATGTTGAAAAATAAACCCACTGTTGTCATAGGAGCTTCTCCCAATAGCGATAGATATAGTTATAAAGCAACTATTAGATTACTACAACACCAACACACCGTTTTTCCTATTGGTATTAGAAGTGGGCAAATAAATGGGTTAGATATTATTACCGACAAACCTGGCCTACAAAACATTGATACTGTTACTTTATATGTTGGCCCCGACAATCAAGCTCCATGGATAGATTATATTATTTCATTAAAGCCTAAACGTATAATTTTTAATCCTGGCACCGAAAACATAGAATTTGAAACCTTAGCAGAAAGCAAAGGTATTGAAGCTTTAGAAGCTTGTACTTTAGTATTATTATCCATTAATCAATATTGATGATAATCTTTACCACAAAATCATTTAACGAATTAAGTATTATTGAATTATATCAACTACTACAATTACGTGCAGAGGTTTTTGTAGTAGAACAAAATTGCCCATATTTAGATTTGGATGATAAAGACCAAAAATCATTTCATGTGCTTGGTTATCATAATGGCAAATTAGTAGCATACACTAGATTGGTTCCTATTGGCGTTTCATACAACGTAGAACCTTCTATTGGAAGAGTAGTCACTCATCCATCGGTTCGAAGTTTAGGATATGGAAAGTTGCTTATGAACTACAGTATTACCGAAACAAAAAAACGTTTTAATTCCAATGTGATCGTTATTGGTGCTCAATGTTACTTAGATAAATTCTATCAAAATTTAGGTTTTGTGCCAGAAGGGGAAATTTACCTAGAAGATAATATCCCTCACATAACGATGAGATTGATTTAGAAAATATTAATAGAATGCAGATGACACGGATTTATTACAATTTAAAATGATAAAACAGTGAAGTTGTATTAATATCTTATACAAAAAATCATAAGTTATCATAACCATCTGCGTCAGCTGCGTTCAATCACAAAACCACCTAAAAAACAATGGTTCTATAAACAAGCATTCGCTTATTTACAGAACCATGTCAACAACAAAACAAAAAATTAACAAAAACCTTTTGCAAAATTACTATTTAATGTAGTATATTCGTGCTACAATTTGTAGCAATTTAAAATTATGAGCAAAGTATTTAGCAATTTAAAGTATTTGCGTTTGCAAAAAGGCTTGTCGCAAGAGCAATTAGCCGATAATTTAGGAATTACCCGTTCTCGCTTAGGCGCCTATGAAGAAAATCGTAACGAACCATCGATTGATTTATTAATTACCATTTCCGATTTTTTTCATGTAGCAGTTGATGCTTTAGTTCGTGGTGATTTAAGTAAAACAAGTTTGGACGGTTTAATGAAAATTGGTAAAAACCGTATGTTATTCCCTGTTTTAATTGACGATGATGGAAGAGATATGGTGGAATTAGTACCGTTAAAAGCTAGTGCTGGCTATTTAAAAGGATATGCTGATCCAGAATACATGGAGCGTTTACCTCGCATGAAATTGCCGTTTTTACCAACTGGTAAGCACAGAGCATTCCCAATTAAAGGTGATAGTATGCCTCCAATAAAAGAAGGTTCTTTTGTAATTGCTAAATACTTAGAACGACTAGAGGATATTAAAAATGGACAAACCTATATTGTAGTAACTAAAGACGATGGTTTATCATACAAACGTATCTTTAACTTAAATACGAAAAAAGGCACATTAGAATGTCATTCTGATAATAAAATGTATCAACCATATAAAGTAAACTTAAAAGACATTGTAGAACTTTGGGAATATACTTGTAGCATTAACATGAGCGATTACAGAGAAGAAGAATTAAATGTTGGTAGTATCATGAATATGCTACGCAATCTTCAAGTAGAAATGGAAGTAATAAAAAAACAGGGTAGTAAAAAATCGATTTCTTAAATAAAATACATAAAACAAAAAAACATTTTTTTTCGCAATCACTCTAATAATATTCTTGGCGAGTTACTCTTGGCAAGAATATTTTTTGTCATTAGTAACACTAGTTAATCAAAAAAAATCACTCCATAAAAGAAGGGCTCTTTACATTTTTAGAAGCCATCTTCATGTCTTTTACAACAACGTAAACAATCACACTCATCAGAGCTGCGAAAAAGCACCACACCGAAATCGCATACTGCTCAAAAAATAATTTTGAAGCAAGGAAAGAAATTAAGATCGACGTACCTAATAAATTAGTTCGCTTAATACTTGATACAAAAGGAGAAATAATCGTTGGTAAATAATATAAAAAAGCACCAAAGGGTATCATCTATTTAGGGATGTTTAATGTATAATGAATATGACGTTCTATTATTTCAGACTTAACAGTATAGGTTATTAAATTATAAATCACACATAAAGACAACGTAATTCCTACTGCTAATAAACCTGCTAATATTTTTTAGATTTCACTTCCTTCTCCATCAAAAAAATGGAGAAAGGAATCCAAAAAGGCCAAACAACCTGAGCAATGATTAAAAACAAATAAGTAGGAATTTGCTTTAAAAAAGCATAATCAACATTAGATAACGATAACCATACAAAGCCCTCTATGAATTGTTAGATGGTTTATTGGATAAAAAATACGAAGGGTAAACACTACATGCTGATAGTGCTTATACTGGTGAAGATCAAGAGAAGACTATTGAAAAGTATAAAATGAAAAACAAAGTTCATGAAAAAGGATACCGCAATGCACCATTAACAGATGAG
>JBEIPP010000257.1:0-3073 GCA_040376995.1 Flavobacteriales bacterium | reverse complement strand
ACATCACTGCACGTCGTGCATTGTGTATCGGATTTGTAGTGTCTTCCATACCACAACCAGGTTCAAAATATAAGTTAAAATAAGATGTAGTTGAACAATTTAAATTTGTTGTATTTAAAACTCCTGAGTTTTTAGGAGCATTAATTAAAATATCTTTAAGTTTAAATTGATTACCTTGATTATCGTAAATGGTTTCTAGCTTACCTTCAGGCGAAAGATTAATTTCATATTCTTGTGAATAGCTTTTGAGAAAGCTTGTCAACATAAAAAAAAGCAGTAATAATTTGTGTTGTTTTTTCATTGTTTTTGGTTTTAGTTGTTAAATTGTTATAATTTTTTATACGGTTTCTTTGCGTTTCGTGTAGCTCAATGGTTTCCTCCAATCGGGTCAGGCAAGGGAATCGCACCCTTGCCTTCCCACAGAACCGTACGTGAAAGTCTCCCTTCATACGGCTCTTCATGTTAATAAATCATTCTAAAAGTAATAACTTTTATGGATATACCAATAACCAGTGGGCAAATAAATTGGGTTTTTCTTTGTATTTGGTTTTCAGATATTTTACTGATGCCATTTTGTACAAGTCCTTTTCCCATTTTACCCATTTCAGTATTCGTGTGTTCAATTGATTCCACACCATTCGCATGTCGTCTTTCCAAAAATAATGGTAGTAATTAATAATTCCTCGTATTACTGGATTGATTTCTTTGGCTAGTACTTCCAAAGGTTTTCTGCGCTTGTGTATGTTTAATTCTTTGAACTTCTGCATGATGCTTGTTTTTGACTTCTGACTTACGCAAATACACGGAATGGATTTCACTTCGCCTGTGCCTTTTGTTTTGTAAGCTCTTGGACGAATCGTGAATCCTAAAAAATCAAATCCTTTGGGATATTTCGTGTTTGAAAAGCCTCTTAGATTGACTATTTTGCTTTTCACTTCATGCAACTGTAATTTACACAATTCCATGCGCACCTTAATTTGCCTTAGCATAAATATAGCTTGCTTTTCAGTTTTACAATGCACAACTATATCATCCGCATAACGCTCAAATGGCTTTTCAGGATGATACTTATTCATCCATTTGTCGAAAACTACGTGTAGAAAAAGGTTTGCTAAAAGTGGACTTATTACTCCGCCTTGTGGTGTTCCTGAAATTGATGGCTTAAAGTTTCCATCTTTCTGAACAACTCCTGCTTTTAACCATCTTTCTACATACATCAGTACCCACTTATCAGAACAATAATGCCTTACAGCTTTCATGAGTAATTCGTGGTCGATGTTATCAAAAAATCCTTTGATGTCTAAATCAATAGCAAAATCATGATTGAATGCGTTTGCATTGGCTTGTTCAACGGCTTGATGACAACTTCGATTGGGTCTGTAACCAAACGAACTATTGTGAAATTGTGGCTCTAAAATTCTTTCCAAGTGCTTTCTTACTACTTGTTGCGCTATTCGGTCTAAAATCGTTGGAATGCCGAGTAATCGTTCTCCTCCTGCTTTTTTGGGAATAGCAACTTGTTTGACTGCTTTAGGAAAATAACTTCCAGAACTCAAGCGATTCCATAGCATGTAGAGTTCTTTACTTGCGTTTTTCTGCAAGTATTCCCAACTCATTTTGTCTATACCACCACTTCCAGCATTGGATTTTACTTCCTTGTATGCTTGCCAAACCATTACTTTGGTTATTGGCTGTGATTTTGTCTCATAGTAATCAATCATCCCTTTTAAGGTTGTAAATTGTTTTGAAACCTAACACGCTCAGCCCTTCGCTCCATGCTCATTACAAACACTTCAGCACTACTACGACTAAGTCTGTCCCCAACATCTCAAGCACATCCTTTCTTGTCTGTTTCCTCTTTCGATTTTACAGAACGATGTTGAGTTCACTTGTTCCTTAAAACAGCCTAAATACATGTCCTGCCAACTTAACCCCGGATGCCGTGTACCCAGTAATCAGGTGTCCAATACACTCTTATCATAGGTACAAACGTAACTACCTATTTTTGACATCGTCTATTGCTCTTACGAGGCTTCATCATTGGTTCACTTTCGTTCAGCTCTTTGTATTCGCACCTACAGTAATCGTTGTTACCGTTTTTCCTTATCGCTCACCACCAGATTGTTTCCAAAACTCGCAGCATAAGGTGGTTTAATGGCTACTCCTGAAAGTCGCCATTGAGAGACCTACTCTCATCTGTTTTAAAGCACCAACAATCTGTTGATTGTTGTTCAAGTCACACACGTTCCCAGGCTTTGCGAGGTTGCGGACTAAAGAAGCCGAAACTTTCTATTAAACACTGAACTCAAAGATACAAAACCAACTTTAAATTTAGCCCAAAACCCGCAATCTTGCAAAACCTGTGTTGTGCGTTCGTTTTTTAATTTTTCTTTACATATTCAAAAACTGGGTCTATTCCATTTTTGTAATCATTATAACTATTTTCAATCTTAACATCTGGAACAATTGAGACATCGTTATCCTCTGTAAGTTTCCAGAATTCAGAAGAAAATCTTACCTTAATTTCTGAATAAGGTAATGTAAATGATTTAACATATCCATAATGATTAGGTTTTCCACTTGTTTCTTCTCCAATAATTATTGCATTTGTTTTATCTTTAAAGTAAATTGTGTTAAAAATAGCTGATGAAAAAGTATCGTTACCAACAACTACAAATAATTTTCCTTTTTTATTTAGTTTTTTGTTTGCTGCAATTTTATCTATTAAGGTTTCTGCTAAATACGAACTTCCACCACCATTAAATCTCATATCAAAAATTAATTTGTCAATTTCAGAAGTTTCAAGTGTTTTTAATACTTTTTCTTCAAATTCATTAAAAGAAGGATATTTATGTGCAGTTTCTTTATCGCCATATTTTTCTATAGTTTCTCTGCTTACACATTTATTATACTGAATAAAGTAAATTTTTTCATTAGGAAAATATTCTTCTTTAAAGTTTTTACCACTACCATTTCTATAAAATGGTTTTTCTGTGTTAATTTTTATTAAAGTTTTATTTCTTTTAAAATTTATATCATTTTCAACTTCCATAAGTTTGTAATGAGAAATATT